>JAFDFW010000816.1 GCA_019309605.1 Deltaproteobacteria bacterium
CCCATTCCGACTTGCATGATGTGCGAGGGGTCAAGCTCCGGTTGGGTCATGAGATAGTTCCTCCTGAAGCCATCTTCCTACAACCGGAGGGCTAGTGAGCGCAACCGCGAAAGAGCTACGCGTCTTCGCTCGCGAAGAAGAACGTGCAGTTGGGCAGATCCATGAAGGCTTCCTGGCCGCGGCGCAGGTCCTCGAGGAGCGGCTGGTCCGACTCCGAGCCCAAAAACGCGACTACGTCCCCACCACGTTCCCACCAGATCTCGGCCATCCCGTCGTACGGCGCTTTCGTTCCACGCGATTGCATGATGTCCATGTTCTGGTCGACCACCAGTGCCGTGCTCAACACGCATCGCTTTCCGTTCGACGCCTCCGCGATTGCTTTCACCTTCTCGCTGTATCCGGCCCAGTGCTCCCGAAACTCTTGCTTCGAAAGTCCCGGCTTGCGGCGTACACACTGAATGAACTTGATCATGATGACTCCTTGGCCCCCGCGGGAGACCCTCTCATCTTCACAAATCTCATTCGCGGTTGCCAATATTAAGCACAGACCGCGACTCGCTGGGGGCGAATCGCGGTCCATTTTGGGGCGGCGTTGAACCGTGTGGGCACTATGCCTGCTGCGGTTGCGTACTCTGAAAGAGCGCGTTGTAGATCATGGAGGGGATGCACACGTGTGTGGACGCAACGAGTGTGGCCATCGCCGCTAGCACCCCACCCAAAACGTAGCCCACTGTCGTCGCGCCGACGAAGAATGCGACGCCGGTTCCGACCAGCCACGCCCCACCCACACCACAGGCGAACCTTCCTTGCGCCGTGCTTGGCGGGAGCGGGCGAGTGCCGGTCAGGTGACGTACACCATGGTTGTAGATGTAGTTGAACGGGTGGCTCGGCAGAAATACGGTGGCAGTCGCTATCGCGGCCAGCGCCCAGATGAGCCAGGGTGAAGCGAGCACCACGCCTACGACCAGGATGCTTGCGCACAAGACGTACGGCCATCGCATCCATGGGCCGATCTCGGCGAGGGCTTCGTTGTCCAGGTAGTGTCCCTGTATTTGCAGTTGCTTGCATGTGTGATTCTTGTCCATGACGTTCTCCTGTTTCTTTCTTGATTGCGGCGGGTTCAAAGGTTTGGTCAGGCCTTCACGGCGACGAGCGAGAGGCTGTGCACGTCGTACTTTGTCGTGGCGCCGTTGGCCTGGTCGCTGATGAATCGGTACTGGGGATTGGGCTGTACCAACTGGATGCTCAGGCCGGCGTCTTCAATGGCTGCCTGGTAGCTGTCGCGGTGCATCGCACCTCCGATGCAGGCGGCCCAAAGCGTCGCGTTCTCGACGATGCCGCCGGGAAGCTCCACCCCCGTGACGATGTCGCTCAGGGCGATGCGTCCGCCGGGCTTCAGGACACGCGCTGCCTCTTTGAAAGTGCCTTCCTTGTCGGCGACGAGGTTGAAGACCCCGTTGCTGATCACCGCATCGAAGCTCTCGTCCTCGAAGGGAAGCTGGTCGATGTAGCCTTGGAGGTACTCGATATTCGAGAAGCCGCCTTGCTGCCGAAGCTCCCGGGCCTTGTCGAGTTGCGCCTCCGTCATGTCGATACCGACGACGCGACCGGTGGGGCCGACCTTGAGCGAAGCGACGAAGGTGTCGAGGCCGCTGCCGCTGCCGAGGTCGAGTACGCGCTCTCCTGACTGCAGCCGAGCGAGCTCGAAGTGGTGACCGACACCTGCGAACGAGTCGATGGATGGGGCGGGGACCCGGTCGAGATCGTAAGGCGAGTAGCCGAGGCGCTCGGCCATCGCGCGACCCATTTCAAAGTGGAAGTCTCCGTGCGGGTCCTGCGCGACGCGCTCGTACATGCTTTTGACTTTGGTTTCGACTGCTTGTGTATCGACGGTGCTCATGGGTTCTTCTCCGTGTTGACGGTTGATGCCCGAGTACTTTGCAACTGGCGTGCCACGTCTCTCCGCTCACGGTTTGCCGGAACTTTTCGAAGAAACGACCCTGATTTGC
>JAFDFW010000817.1 GCA_019309605.1 Deltaproteobacteria bacterium
CTTCGACGCCGACGTCTACCAGTACGGAAACAACATGACTCATCGGGTGCCCGCCTCACTGAGTTGGCGGTTCTTTCCGACCTCGGCCCTGATCTACAGCTTCGAATACGCGAACCAGAATTTCACGAACCCGGATGAGATCCTGGCATCTCCAACACTGCTGTCCGACAACAACCGGCTCAGGAGCTCGCTCTCCTACAACGGCGCGCTTACGGAGAGGTTCTCCCTAACGGCGGGGATCGGCTACGCTGCGGGGTTCTACCAGTTCGCCAGTGACTTCGACGGAGTCATCGCCCGCTTGGACACCCGTTGGCGACCCCGACCCACGATAACCCTGACAGCGGGTTACGACCGAGACATTCGTCCGTCCTTCATCGGCAACTTCACCACCATGAACCGGCTCTACGCGAATGCGAACTTCACCCTAGCCGGCGCGCTGCAGCTGGGCCTCAGGGCTTCGGTGTCCTTCGACAAGTCCGGCCTCGCACTGAGCCCCGACGGCACCCTCCTCGGCAACGAGCCGTACCGGCAAGACATTCGCGTAGGCGCCGGCGTTTTCGGTGAATACCGGTTCAAGGCATGGCTCGCGCTGTTCGGCGAGGTTGGGTATCTGGCGGACTTCACCGACTTCGAGTACTTGGGCTTGGGGACGGCGCCGCTGCTCAACCCCGCAGCGGGCTATCAGAGGTTTGATGCATGGCTTGGTCTCCGCGTCTTCTATTGATAACGGCTCTGTTGCTCCTGGCATTTGGCTCCTCCGCTTGTAGTAAGCGCGGGCTGCAAGCGACCGAGGTCCCGCCTCCGGCGACCGACGATACGACCCTCGGGCCGGCTGATGTGTTCTCAGTTCGAGTCTACGGCGAAGAGGCGATGACCGGGAGCCACCAGGTGGCCCCGGACGGCACGATCAACTTCCCACTCCTTGGCGCCGTTCAGGTCAACGGCCTGGAGCCCACCGAAGTGGCGAAGAAAATTCAAACCGAGCTCCAAGAGCGGGACCTCATGCGCAATCCGCACGTGTCGGTGTACGTCGACGAGTATGCATCCAAGCGCGTGAGCGTGGTCGGCGCAGTGGCCAACCCGGGCACGTTCCGCCTGGAGCCCGGCATGACGGTCGTGCAAGCGATCAGCATGGCGGGCGGCTTCTCGTCACTCGCCGATCGCGACGCAACAGTCGTCACGCGCCGGATCGATGAAGGGGTCATCCGCTATCGCGTTCCAGTCGCGCGCGTCACCAAGGGCCAGGCCCAAGACATCGAAGTCGCCGCGGGGGACATCATCTTCGTCCCGGAGCGCCTCTTCTAGGGGCTCAGAGGCTCCAATAGCGCAGGTCGCTCCTCAGGTCGTCCGCCGAGATCGACGACTTGACGTCGATGAAGAGGCCGCCTTTGCGAACGCTGCCAACGATGCGGTCCAGCTGATCGAGGGACCGCTGATGAGGGACCGCAAGGATGACGCCGTCGAGGTCGCTCAGCGCATCGAAGGGTCGTAGCTCAATGCCGTACTCGCCAGCCGCTTCCTCGCCCGAAGCCATCGGGTCGTGGACGATCGGGTCGATGCCGTACTCCCGAAACTCGTTGATGATGTCTGGCACGCGGCTGTTCCGCAGGTCGGGCACGTTCTCTTTGAACGTCAAGCCAATCACGCCGATGCGTGCCCCTTTGATCGCGCGGTCCTGTTCACGAAGCAGCTTGATGGTTCGCTGCGCCACGTAGCGGCCCATGTCGTCGTTGATGCGACGCCCGGCGAGAATGACCTCGGGATGGTATCCAAGCGCCTCGGCTTTGGCCGTCAGGTAGTACGGGTCGACCCCAATACAGTGGCCTCCGACCAGGCCCGGGGTGAACGGCAAAAAGTTCCATTTGGTTCCAGCAGCGTCGAGCACGTCACGGGTGCGAATGCCCATACGATCGAATATCAGCGCTAGCTCGTTCATCAACGCGATGTTGAGGTCGCGTTGGGTGTTCTCGATGACCTTCGCCGCCTCGGCGACTTTGATCGAAGA
>JAFDFW010000818.1 GCA_019309605.1 Deltaproteobacteria bacterium
GGTCTTCACATCGACGGTGCTCCAGTGGCTGAGGAGGGACTAGGTGTGACGAAGAGCGGGTTTACTCTGATCGAGTTGATGGTCGCGATGGTCGTGGGGCTCACCGCGATCACGTCGGTGTACAGCCTCGGCGCAGCGATGACCAAGCAGTTCTATGAGGAGCAACGCATTGCGAACGCGCAGGGCACGTCGCGGGTCGCGATCATGGAGCTACGCCGGGATGTTTCACGCGCAGGTCTATTCGGCTCGCCCAACGGCACCCGGGAGCCGACGTGCGATTCCACGGCTCCGAGCCTCCCGCGGCTCAGCGGCGGCAGCGGCCCCATGGGCGCGTTTCAATATTACGCCGACGAAGACCTCGCGATCCTCGACCCACAGACGGCCAACACCGGCATCCACGCGGACCGGGTTCGCATCCTGACCAGCCTGTACCTGACCGATCAACTGCTAGTTCACTCCGCGGGCAACAGCGGCGGCACGATCGTCTTGCAAACGGGTAACCAAGCGTATCGACGGACTTTCTCGTGGGGCCAGACGGCCGGACCCTTCACCAGCGGCAGCGCACCGACGTATTTGACGGGCGATCTAGACTGGGACAGCGCCTGGGGCGGTGAGACGGCAAGTTGGAAAGGCATTGGGCAGAAGGGCGCGCGCGCCTTCCAGACAGGCTCAGTTCTGCACATCGAAACCCCCGCAGGACGGCACTTCTTCCGCTCGGTCTTCGGGAAGGATGGCAACACGGAGGACGAGGTGCGGATGCAGATTACCCCGCCCCTGCCGCTCGGCACGGCGTGCCTTCCAGGGGCGGCCGGGGGCTCCACCATCGCTCCTCTACAGTGGATCGAGTACGCGGTCGTCGACCCCTTCGACGCCAATGAGGTCGGCGCGGACTTCATGGACTTCGACGGCATGTTCTACATCGACCTCGATCCATCGAATCCCGCGTTCAGTCTCCACGACGCTGGCGCAAGCCCTTTCGAAGCGCCGAACCGGGTGCTTGTCCGCCGCGTCCTCGATTCGGTGACCGGAAACGTGAGGCCCAACTCGACGCAGGTCGTTGCTGAGTTCGTCAGCAACCGGCCACCCCATCCATATCCGCCAATCCGATCACTGGCTCGTCCGCCGAGGGCACGATCAACGCCACCCCGGAGCAGGTCCGAACGGTGATTATCGATCTGGGAATTCGCAACCCCCTCGAGGATCCGGCGATCGACTATGCCTCGAATACCGACGCTGGGACGCGCTTCGAAGTGGACGATACGCAAGCCGGCTCCGCGCGGGTGCGCCATATGCATATCGAGATCCCGGTCATGAACGTGGCGAGGAGGAACCTCTGATGAAGCAACCCCGCAAACAGGAAGGCGCGGCGCTCTTCATCGTTTTGCTGGTCATCATGGTCGGCACCGCAAGCGCCGTGTTCTCTGCGAATGCCGTGTCGCACGAGGTCAGAGGCACCGGATTCGCCCGGCAGCAAATGCAAACGCGGTACGCGGCTCGCGCCGGCTTGATCGGCGCGCTCGAATGGTTCGACATCTTCGGCCCGTCGACCGTTCGGGACCTGATGCTCACTCCGGGAAGCACCGAAGGCGTTCAGTTTGCCTGCGTTAGCGGGAGCGGTTGTTATCCCGAGCCAGAGCTCGCCAACAATCGCCGCGCATACCGGCTCTATCCCCAACACTTCGAGGCCTTGCTCTCGCAGGACGGAGGCATCACCGATGGCTTGCTCGCAAACCTTCCGGTGGACGGGGACTCTTCGTTTGGCGCGACTTCAGCACACGCGCCGATCGTAGTGATCGACATCTATGACGAGCACGTCGTGAGCACGCTCGCGCCCGGGGCAGCCGCGCACGGCGGCACGAAGTTCAAGTACATGCGCACGACGATGACCGCCCGCGGCCGTGCGCGACTCAAGGCAGTCACCGAGGTCCCGCACGCCGAAGACCACGGCCGCCAGGGTCACGAGACGGGCGCCGACATGCGTGCTTACATCATTAGCGGGCCTTTCATGACGGGGTCCTTATGAGATTTTGGTTTCATCTTTCGTTGACTGGCTTGCTGTTGGCCTCGCTCGGAGGAAGCACGAGAGTTTCCGCCCAGGCCCCCGACATTCGCAACATTCGGCCGCACTTCATGCTCCTCGTCGACACCTCAGGGTCGATGGAGCGAAAGCCCAACTGCATCTGCACCACGCCGGCATGCCTCGAATGCCTTCCGGTCTGCAGCCCGGGCGCCTACGAGCAGAACCGTTGGTCTGTCGTCGCTCAGGCGCTGACAGGCGAGTTCAGCCCATACGAATGCAACTCCGACACGCGAATCGGCGGCATCTACGCGGGCGAGTACGACGAGGGCTACTTCCTCCCGCACATTCAATTGCCCCAAGAGATCCCGACGTACATCGGCTCGCAGGGCGGAAACGGCGTGCTCGATATTTACCTCGAGCGCATCAAGCAGCGCCGTTTCCGGTCGAATCGATCGGCACCAAGGGCATGTACTCGTACGCGGACGACCGCCCGTACACGTTCCCCGGCGCAGGCGGCGTGGTCTACATGCTCAACAACGGAGCGCGGTCCGTCATAGCGCCCGAGGGCGGTATGGTGAGTGTCGGCGGAGACAGCACCGCGGCGATGACCTCCACCAACGCGTCGATTCAAGCAACCGTTCTCGGCGACAGCGGACTGTCCAAGAACCCCTTGCGTCCGTTTGGCTCGACGCCGACCGCCGCGCTGGTCACCGACCTGCAGTACTTCCTGCAGAACGACGCCGACATCACGGCAAAGACCGTCGACCCGGGTCCGGGCGATCCGTACTACGGCTGCCGGGCGCGGAGCGCCGTCTTGATCACGGACGGCTTCCCAAACGGCGACATGCGCGGAACCCCGGTGAATTGCGAGGCGCTGGGTCAGCCCGTGGGCGCAGCAGGGTGTCCCTACGAAGAGGTCGCCGACACGGTGTCCTCGATGATCGCGAATGGAGAGCTCGACAAATTCTACGTCATCGGCTTCGCCTTGGACGGAGACGCTGCACAGGTCGCCGCAGTCGAAGCGCTTCTCAACGACATCGCCTCGGTGGGCGGAACGGATCAGGCCTTCCTGGTCGCCGACCGCGCCGAGCTCGTGACGGCGTTGAGCACGGCCCTCAACGAGCAGAACCCAGGCGCCACCAGCCGAACCGCGCCGGTGGGGACGGGCCTTTCGCCCGGCCTCGTTCAGGCCGACTTCATCTCGGGATTCAACGCATCGCTCGACGCCAATGACCCGTGGGACGGGATCTTGGAGCGCCGGCGTATCGAGTGCGTCTCTGGGGTCCCGGTGGCTCAGACCGTCGACGACACCGACCGCTTCCACTTGCTCCTGAACTCACAAACCGTCGCCCCGAGTGACGTGGATCCATGGGGTTCGGACGCGGCGGTCAGCTTCACGGGCGGCTTCTCGCGAAACCTCTGGACTGTCTTGCCGACCGACCCGGCGGACATCAACGGGCACCTGACCGGCGACGGAAGGAACAAGCTGACGCCCCCCTCGCTTTCTGACGACGGGGTCGACGTTCCGACCGCAGGAGGCGAGCTCAACAATGTGCCCGTCGGCGAATTCAACAGGAACATTGCGGCGGAGTACTTTGGCCTCGTTAGCGGCGTCGACGATGCGGTCCGCGACACGATCGTCGATTGGGTACATGGGGTCGCAGGAAGTGGGCGCGAAGACCAGCGCTTCGGCGACATCTATCACTCGACCCCGGCGATCGTCAGCCCTTTAGTCGACGATCTCGACGATCGTTCCTACAACGACTGGCGCTTGGGATTGGCGCACCAGCAGAGCCCGGACGATCTCGAAGACCTGTCCGCCGACGGCTGGCAGCTCAGCCGACGCCCGCGCGTGATCTATGCGGCGACGAACGACGGTATCATCCACGCCTTCTTGGCCGATGACTACGCGGCCGCGGCGTTCACGGCCGGCAACAACCTCGATGAATTCTCCTGTGCGGGAGGCAAAGACGCGGGAGCCGAGCTCTGGGGCTTCATCCCACCGATGTTCCTCGATGATCTCGACGATCTGCTCTCCGGAGGCAGCAAGCAGTGGTTTGCCGACGGTAGCATCGTTGTTCGCGATCTCTACGACGTTCGCGCGTTTGCCCAAGACGACGGCGGCGGCGGCACGACCGACTCCCCCGCAGGGCGAACCAACGTCTGGCGCACGGTCCTCTTTCTGAGCTTCCGAAACGGCGGCAACGGCATCGTGGCGCTGGACGTCACCAATCCCTGCAAGCCAGAAATCTTCCTCGAAGATAGCGACCCGACCCCGCGGAACAACTCCGGTGGACCGGTCGTATTCAGTCCCCGGCAATCACACGGTGTGATCATCGTCCCGGGTGGGCAGGGCGTGGAAGGCGCGGGCGCCTGTACGATCGCGTCCGGTCCCCATCTCCCCGAGGGAATGGAAGACGCGACGGGTACGACCATCAACCCGCGTCCCGACCGCCGGTGCTGGAGAGGAACACTGTCGGTCCCTTCGGCCACCCAACATGGCAGGGTTCTCTACTTCATCGACCTGATGACCGGTTCGGTCATCCATGAGTTGGGCGAAGATACGTTCCCGGCGCCATTGAATGGAGCCGTCTCGGTCTTCCGAGGCGATACGGGCACGGTGGGAAGCGCGGCCTACAC
>JAFDFW010000819.1 GCA_019309605.1 Deltaproteobacteria bacterium
TTGGCGGAACGAGACCCGACCAGGGAATCGCCATTTCTATGCCCCACCCTCGATCGATGTCGGACGCGTCGTTGATGGTCCCATCGGCGAACACCGCGGTTCGGAGTCCCTTCAGATTCCACGCGATATCGGCCTGCCCGCCCCTGGAGTACGGGCGGTTCAGGAAGAGGTCGAATTCCGTGCCTAACACATTGATTTCGATTTCGAAGTAGGCCTCTCCGTCTCCATCCGGGTCGAGGAACACCTCGAAATCGTGGTCGTGGTAAATGATCGCGTCTCGGTCGGTCAACGTGCCCCACAGATGGGGCTCTTCGAGCCACGCACCCACGTACAACTCCGTCATGGGAGCGTCGGCCCAGGCGATCTCATCGAGGCGCCCATCGATGGTCGGAGCGTCCGCTGTCCGCGCCGCCTGATAGCTGCGGGAGGCACCGGGGGTTCCTTGCCGACCCATCCAACAGCCGCCAAACAAGAGCACGACACCCACGATCGCCAGCAGGCGCCGCTTCAACTCCACGAAGAAATGCTGTGAGGGTCTTATCGGGGTGTCCGCTGCGGTGTGGCACCCTCGAGGTTCTGGTCGCGCAGCATTTCCAGGTAGGCGGGATGCTCGCGGATCGGGTCGAAGACGGGTGACCACATGAGCGCCAGCGTCTCAAACGGCGCCACGCCTGCCAGGCCCGCCGCCGCAAAGTCGGTATGCCCCATCGCGACGGCTACTTCCAAAACTCCGCGCAGCGGCCAGACCTCTAGAGCTTCCAGATCGCCCTCAATGAAGCGTCTGCGCAGCGACCTCTCCCTCCTGGACGGCGCCGCAGCAGCCCACTCCTCAAAAGTCTTCCCAGGTGCGCGTAAGCCTCGCCAAGCACGGTGGCGAGAATCGGATCCCCGGGGAACTCGTCAAAGCCGGCTTCGATGACGGGCAACGCATTCTCCGCCCGGCCATCGACGATCAGGCCCCGCGCGTGCCAGAGGATCCGTATCGGAACACGATCGAGTGCGACAGCCCGCTCCGCTGCCCGTCGTCCCTCGACGATCCGGCCCACGTCGAGGAGCATCTCCGCGTATTGCTGATGGGCTTCCGGATTGTCTGGATCGACGCTGATGGCCCTGACGTATGCCTCCTCTGAGTCGACCCACCGGCGGTCGTTCCTGAGGACACTGCCGAGCGCCACGTTGGCCGACGCATTGTTTGGATCCAGTTCCAGGGCACGCCGCGCCGCGCTCTCCGCTCCTGCCCACAACGAATCCCGGCCGATCACGAATGTGGCTGAGTCCGTTGGGGGCTCATCCCAAGCCTCATAGTACCAGCCGGTCAACTCGAGCGATTCCGCCAGGCCTGCCCACGCCGGGGCCCACATCGAATCACGCGCGATCGCTGCCTTGAATAGTTGGTTGGCTTCGCGCAGGGCTGCGCTGCGTTCCCTCATGCGTGCCCTGCCGGCGAGGTACAGGTCGTACGCTTCGATGTCAGTCGTCGGGGTGACGAGTCTCGATGCGTCATCGATTCCCAACGGGACTCTCAACGCCTCGGCGATCGCCTCTGCGATCTCGGTCTGAATCTGGAACACGTTGTCGAGGGTGCGGTCGTAGCTGTCCGACCAGAGATGTGAGCCATCCGCGGCATCGATGAGCTGAGCAGTAATCCGTAGCTGGTCGCCCTCTTTTCTGACGCTTCCCTCGATCAGGAAGCCCACGCCGAGGCTGTCGCCCACCATACGCAGATCCACCTGACGTCCCTTGAACGCGAACGCTGAGGTACGGGCGGCCACCCGAAGCTCGGGGAGCTTGGCGAGGACGTTCACGATCTCTTCCGTGATCCCGTCGCTGAAGTACTCCTGGTTCTCGTCCGCGCTCATGTTCACGAATGGAAGCACGGCAAGGGATGGACGGGGATCGTTGGACAGGTCTGTCAGTGCGAGTCTGACGTCCGCGGGTGCCATATCGGTTGTCACAGAGTCCGAATCCGGTCCCAAATCCCGCTGCCCAATCCACCAGCCGCCGAACAGAAGCAAGACACCCGCGAGGGCGAGCAGGCCAGCGGACCAGTGCCTGGAGGCGGGTTGGGCGATGATCTCTGAGATCTCTTCGGGAGTCGCGTCGGCCGTGCGTCTCATTCCCCCTGGTGTGGCATCAAACGCCCAAGCGAGCAGCACTGCGATCGGGAAGCCCAGGAGCGTCAGCCACACGACGAGTGTAACCGCCCAATCGGGTAGCGCGACGCGCGGGAAGATCGCTTCAGCCGCCTCGATGATCCCGAAGCCGATGATGCCATAAGCCGCCATCACCCGGAACACGCGGCGACGCTTCAACTCTGCGAAGAACTGCTGGTAGGATCCCACGGAATCCGTCATGGCCCCAAGATCGGGGATTATGCTGTTTTAGGAAAGAAAGCGGGCGACCGGGGTCGAACCGGCGACCTTCAGCTTGGAAGGCTGACGCTCTACCAACTGAGCTACACCCGCATGTACTTATTCTGTGTTCCCGCAAACGTCCCAAAGCGGGCGACCGGGGTCGAACCGGCGACCTTCAGCTTGGGAAGCTGACGCTCTACCAACTGAGCTACGCCCGCATACCACCGCTCGGAGATCTTTTGTCCATGGGGCGAGAGGGACTCGAACCCCCGACTTCTGCGATGTGAACGCAGCGCTCTAGCCAGCTGAGCTACCGCCCCGCGATTCCTTCTGACATGCTACCCACAAGCGGGTGACCGGATTCGAAC
>JAFDFW010000131.1 GCA_019309605.1 Deltaproteobacteria bacterium
GTCACCGGCGCCGCGGGATGGGCGGCCCTCGTGATCGCGCTGCACCCGATCTTGGTGTTTCATTCGGTGGACGCGCAGACTCATACCTCCGAAGCTTTTGCGTCAGCCCTCTTGTTGTGGGGCGCGATCTTCTACCGCGAGCGACCGGGTTGGCGGCGAGCGCTTTGGCTCGGGCTCTTTCTAGCGTTTGGCGCGGCCCTTCGGCCTTCGTTCATCATCTTCGGGGTGCCGATCATCGTGTGGACTGTCGGCTTTCGACGTTTCCCGGACCTTCTGGTCGCCGGCCTTGCGAGCATCGTCGGCGCCATCGGTTGGATCATTCCAACGGTCCGCGCTTCTGGTGGTTGGGAGACATGGCGACGCGCGACGCAGGGCCTGGTGCACCATGGCTTCGTGCTGACGTCGAGTCCGTTCTCCGATACAGCGGTAGCTTCGTTGGTTTGGGCCAATCAGCTATCACTGGCGCTCTGGACTTTCGAGGCGATCCTTCCGCTTCTCGTCGCTTGGGTGGTCGTTCGCGCAGGCGGGCGCCACGAGCAGTTGCCGTTTGCAAAGTGCTCTGATGAACGATGGCTTCGAGGGGTGCTCGCGATCGGTGGGACCTGCGCCGTTCTCTACTACGCGGCAACCTTCGTTTCCGAGCCTGGGTACCTTGCCGCGCTGCTGCCTCCAGTTGCGCTCTACGTCGGAGCGTTGACCGGCGGAACGAAAGGAGCCCGTCCGGGGGTCTACGCGGTGGTAGCGGTGCTCCTTTGCTGGGCGATCCCAGCGCTTCCACACATCCTTAAGGCGCCATCGGTGGCGGAGTGGAAACGCCGCACCGATCTGGCAATAGCCTACGCCGAGCACATCGAGAACGCGCTTCCGCAGGAAGGCCGCTACCTGGTAGTGGTCTGTCATCCCGACATCACCGTGGGACGCCAGCTTCCGATGTCGAGTCCAAGGGTAGATGCTCTGCTCGTCCACGATGGACGGCGCCCGTGGATTGCGCAGAGCTCCCTCACCTACGTGACCCAAGATGATGCAACGCCGATTCCCGAAGCGTTCGGCCCGCCGGGGGCTGGCGCTTCGACGGCGACTTCGCGCGAGTATGCTGGGCTCTACTTCGATGGCTCGTTGGCGCCCCACTTTCAGGCTCAAATCGCTCAGCGTTCCAGCTGTCCAGTTGCGCGCGCAGCCGACGTGACCGAGACGGTGCTGCTGCCCGCACGCTGCTTGAAGGACGCGACAGTGGCGCTCGATGAGCTGGAGCTACGTCTCGGCGTCCCAGGAGCGCCGACGCGTTGAGTAGAGCTTGGCCTACGATTCGCTCCTCAATCTGAGCTTCCGCACGAAACCACGAGCTGATACCGTCGCGCGCATGATGACGGCGCCAATCTCGCCCAGGATGCTCGTGGGAGCCATCGTCGTCGGGGCGATGGCAAGCTGTAGTCCCGAAAGCAAGACGTCCGCTGGCTATCAAGGGATCGTCGAGCACGACGACCGGCATCTTGGCTTTCGAGTTGGCGGCCAGCTTCGAGAGATTCGCTTCGACCGCGGGGATGTCGTTGAGGAAGGAGCGCTGATCGCCGTCCTCGACGACACCGCCGAGCTTCCGATTCTGCTGGCGCGCGAGGCGGACTTGGCGCGGGCCCGAGCCAATGCGGCGCTGGTCTATGCCGGGCCGCGCGTCGAGGAAGTGCGGTCCACCATGGCCGAGCTCACCGGGGCTCGTGCGGGCCTCAGGGAGGCTCGGGCCAATCTCGACCGTCACCGAAACCTTCCGGAGTCAGCAGCGACCGCTCGCTCGCTCATATCCGAACTCGAAGCCGCTTACGCTCAGTCTAAGGCCCAGGTGCGGATGGTGCAGGAACGACTCAAGCGATTGCGCAAAGGCGCCCGGCCCGAGGAGCTTGCCGCCGCCGACGCCGAGGTCACCGCGGCAGAAGCAGCCGTAGAGGCGGAGAACGAGAGGCTGGCCCTCTATTCACTACACGCCTCAGAGCGCGTCACGGTGCTCGACGTGCCTGTGAGAATCGGCGAGGTGGTCGCGGCGGGAGCCACGGTCGCTACGGTCGCCGATACGACGCACCCCTACGTTGATGTCTTCGTGCCGCAGCAGTCGCTCGCAGGGTTGAAGGTCGGCCTGCCGGCGCGCGTTCGCGTCGACGCGGAGGACGATTCGTTCGACGGCGAGATCGAGCACATCGCACCGACGACCGAGTTCACGCCGCGATACCTCTTTTCCCCCACGGAGCGCTCCAATCTGGTCGTTCGCGTCCGAGTTCGCATCAGCGATCCCGATGAGCGCCTCCACGCCGGCGTTCCCGCGTTCGCCACCTTCGAGATGAAGGGCGAATAGCAGTGGAAGACCCGGTCGTCGCCGAGGGGCTCTCTCGCAATTTTGGGAAGCTCGTCGCGGTGAGCGATGTGAGCTTTCGCGTTCATCGCGGCGAGATCTTCGGCCTGCTGGGCCCCAATGGCGCCGGCAAGTCGACGACGCTGCGCATGCTCTGCGGGATTCTCGACCCTAGTGGCGGTCGCGCGACCGTCGTATGTTTCGATGTCGCGAAGGAGCCAGAGCAGGTCAAGCAGAACATCGGCTACATGACCCAGCGCTTCAGCCTCTACGAAGACCTCACGGTCGAAGAGAACTTGCACTTTTACGCAGGGATCTATGGGCTCGGTCGACGAGAGCGCCGGACGCGCGTGCCGGAAGAGCTCGATCGCGCGGGCTTGCGCGAGCGGCGCGCTCAGCTCAGCGGCACGTTATCCGGGGGTTGGAAGCAACGTCTCGCGCTCGTCTGCGCGACGATCCACCAACCGCCCCTGTTGTTTCTCGATGAACCCACGGCTGGTGTCGATCCGGTGAGCCGAAGGGAATTCTGGGCCCACATTCATCGCATCGCCTCGGCAGGCACGACGGTCATCGTGACCACGCACTACATGGACGAAGCGGAGCGCTGCCACCGACTTGCCTTCATTTTTCGCGGCACGCTTCTCGACATTGGAACGCCCGCGGAGGTCATCGAGCGTCGCAACATTCGCGTCGGCGTGGTCTCGACCTCGGATGTGGCAGTAGCCATTGACCTGCTGACCCCGCACCCCGCGATCGACGAAATCGCTCCGTTCGGCGATCGCCTTCGACTGGCGACGCTCGGTGGCGTCGACCCGGTGGCGCTCGCGCATGAAGTTCTTGGCGCAGGACCAGGCGTGGGTGATGCCCGCGAGATCGTTCCCAACGTCGAGGATGCATTCGTCGCCATGGTTCACAGCGAGGCGCGGAACGGAGACGGGTCGTGAACCGCATGTTGGCGATCGCCTGGAAGGAGATGATCCAAGCTCGGCGCGACCGTCTCACCATGGGGATGATGGTCGGCCTTCCAATTATCCAGCTGCTGCTCTTCGGCTATGCGATCAACACGGACGTGCGAAACATCGCGACGGTGATCTACGATCAGGATCATTCCGCGGAGTCCCGGGGATTCGTGAGGCGCATGGAAGCGACGGGCTTCTATGACGTGGTGGGACATGTGGATGGCTACGAGCAGATCGGTGTGGCGCTGCGGTCTCGTGAGGCCATGGTAGCGTTGGTCGTGCCCCCACGATTCGGGGCTGAGGTCGAAGCGGGCAGAACGGCGCAACTTCAACTCGTGGTCGACGGCTCGGACCCGCAGGTCGTCGCAAGCGCAACTGACACGGCCATGTCGCTCGCATCCGCGCGCTCATCCGTGCTCAGTATCGAGCGACTTCAGCGACTGGGACAGCCCGCCGCGATGCCGTCCCAGGTGATCACCGTGGAGCCTGCAACTTGGTACAACCCGGACCTTCGCACCCCCGTGTTCATCGTGCCGGGCCTGGTAGGCGTGATCCTCACGATGACCTTGGTGATGTTTACCGCCATGGCGATCGCCCGTGAGCGGGAGCGCGGGACGCTAGAACAACTCATCGTATCGCCCATTCGAAGCGCCGAGCTCACCGTCGGCAAGCTCCTTCCATACATCGGCGTGGGCTACTTGCAGATGAGCCTGGTCCTCGGAGTAGGCTCCTGGGTATTCGACGTGCCTATCGTAGGCTCGCTCGGATTGCTCTACCTGCTCTCGGTATTTTTCATTGCCGCGAGTCTCGCGGTTGGCCTCCTGTTTTCGACGCTCGCAAAAACCCAGCAGCAAGCGATGCAGATGTCGTTCTTCTTTCTGCTGCCGAACATTCTCTTGTCCGGTTTCATGTTTCCCTGGGAGGCGATGCCGGCGCCGGCCCGATGGCTTTCCACGATCCTGCCACTGACACACTACCTACGCGTCATCCGTGGCATCGTCCTCAAGGGCGCGTCACTCGAAGACCTCCGCGCCGAGCTCATCTGGCTCGCTGGCCTCACCCTGTTCCTGATCATCGCCGTCTCTCTGCGCTTCCAAAAGAAGCTCGACTAGACCGAACGGGGCACGGCGGAACGCGACGCGGGCGTTCAGCGGACGGGGCGCCTTGCAAAGGTGGCCGGAGGGATGGGGGACCAGGGGCCACGCAAGGCGCCCCTCGGAGCTCGCGCCAATCGCCGGTGGTTGCTGCCTTGGCGACTTGGCACTCACACGCCGCCGAACCCCCACATCGCGCCCCGCCGAGCCCCTCCATACGTCAACCCAAGTGGCACTCGCAGCCGCGACAAACTCGATCGTCGTGCAGAGCTGCTTCACGACGGAGTCCCTCCGTAAGTCACCCCCGGCGCCAGTGTCAGCGAAGCCCCGTGGACGACGCAACGCGTCGGCTATACGGGACGGCAGTGGCGACAAACTCGAACGTCGTGCAGAACTGCTTCACGGTCCTGCAATAACGGGAGTTACTCATGGTCGAAAAGCTAACGCGTGTATGACAATCAACCTTGACGTTCACTACGGCTGCACCTCAAACGCACCCACGTCGCTTAGAGCTCCCAGTTGGACATGGCTACAGCACCCCCGATCGCAAGACCCACGACAGCAGCACCAACGATTACGCCGACCGCGATGCCAATCGCTCGTCTTCTCTCAGGGCGCTTCTTCTCCCCCTGCGTCTTCTCCTCGAGCCGCTCTAGATCCTCGAATGCCCGCCGCTCTAGCTCTTCGAGTGTCGGTGGTGCAGTTGGCGTCACCTGGAGAGCGGTAGAATCAACCTCAAGTTTTAGGGCTGGCTCAGAGGCAGGCTTCGACGGGTCCACGAAGGCTTCGGGGTGCCAACGCTCGATCGGCGATGGGGTCGGTTGCGCGGGCTGCTCCCCACTGGGCTCAGCCGACGTGCCTTCCTCACCGGCTTGTGCACTCCCGCTCTGAGGTAGAGCCACCAGCGCCATCACACACACAAACCCAACTAAGTACCGCATAACAACCTCCCCGGTTGCGGCGCAGTGCGCCCCTAAGTGCGGTTACGTAGTTGCATCAGGCGTGCCAGCGAGAAACACCCTGCTCTGGGCGGTTTTGCAAAACCGTGACGCGCAGGCTTTGCGTTTGGGGCCTGGGGGCGCAGCGGGTGCGTTACAACTGCACTTGCTGGGGTGAAACCCGCGTTGCCGGTTGCACCCCAACCACGAGTAAGCCCCGTTATTTCAGTGCACCCCACGAGCCGTCCTCCGGGGGCTGCATTGATCTCGGTCTGGTCAGCGTGACTGTCCCCGAGAGTGCTGGGTACTTGCGCTGTCCACTGGACGTTGACTCGCGCCGGTAGCGGCGCGCGTTGCGATCTTTGCAACCGGCACCCCCGCGTTTAGCCGCGACTGGAAACGATGGGTATCCATGACGATTAGCGGGCGGGCTCCGTCGAGGCCGAGGTCGCGGAGGTTGTTGGCCATGCGGTGGGTGGATTCGCCAACACGAAGCTGCAGGCTTCGGCCCGGGCGCAGGTTCGCTCGCCCGCGCACATTCACGATGGTGCGAAAGAGGTCTCCTTGGTGATGCGAGTAGAGAACCAGGCTCATTGGAGGCACGGGGAGTGACGGCAAGAGTCGGCCCGACAGTGTGAAGATGTCGCCGTTGCCATCCGGATCGGTCACCGAGCTTTCAAAGCTCTTGCGAGTGAGGTGAAATGGAATCGGTGCGACGAACTTGGGGTAGCCCCAGAGCTCACGCCCAGCGGCGTTGGCCGCTGGAGTCGTTACCGGCAGGTCGAGGATATGGAAGCCCAAGTGCCGCTGGTCGACGGAACCGTAGAGCGCTTGGATGGGGTTGCGCGGAGCCGGCGCACCTTCCGGCAGCACAGGGAGCGCGACGCCAACTTCATTGTACGTGCCTACTCCCGTCCGCCGATACTCGTAGTGCGCGACGCCCACCAGTGCGCGCCCCGCGATGGTGAGCGCAGGTCGAAGACCCGTGCTGCTGAGCTTGGCCTCCGCCGCGTCACGATCCGCGACGAAGAACGCAAGCCGCGTGCTCGCATCGAAGTAGAGGATTGGGAGATCAACATCGCCTTGAGTCGTGGCATGGCTGTTCTGTGGTACCTGGAAAAATGGATCTGAGTGGTCGGACATGGGCATACCCTCCGCTAGTTGCGCTCGATGCGAGCGAGTAACTGTTCTTGTTGGTCCTCAATCACTGCGAGGCGGTTGATTTGATTGGTGCCTTCGAAGATCTGGGTGAGCCTCGCGTCGCGGTAGATCTTCTCCACGCCTGAATCGTGCAAGGTTCCGTGGTTACCCATCAGCTCTAGCGCCATTTCGACCACGTGTACCGCTCGGTCGGTGCAGTGGAACTTGCACATGGAAGATCGGTCCTGCCTCGCCACGTAAGCTTTTCGCGCCGCTTGCCAGAGCATGCCGCGGATCGCCGAGGTTTCGGTCATCATGTCGGCGATTTGAAGCTGCACTTCCTGGAAGTTGACCAGAGCTTTGCCGGCGAGCTCGGTGCGGCAGGCGAAATCGATCGCGGCTTCGGTCGCGCCTTGCGCCAGGCCGACGCCCATTCCGGCCACGGCATAGCGAGAAGCATTGAGCGTCGCGCGGTTGATCGCCCATCCCTGCCTTGGTTGTCCGATGACGTGGTCATCCGGCACGAACACGTCGTGAAACGCGATCTCGGCCGCCGCAGATGCGCGCATGCCCATCTTGAGCTCGGTGCGGACGACTTCGAAGCCAGGCATGTCGCTCGTCACCAAGAAGCACGTCCAGGACTCGATGCCTTCGTTTTCGAGTGCGGCAAACACGGTGATACTCTTGGCGATATCGCCCCCGCTGATGAAGACCTTGCGGCCTTGGAGCGACCAACCTCCGTTGACCCGTTTTGCGACGGTGCCTGGGCGACGGCCGCTTGCCCCGTGCCCCTCTTCGGCGTCCGATCCGGCTGAAGGCTCGGTGATCGCAAAGGCGAAGATGTGCGGGTCACCCGCTAGGCTCTGGCGGTAGGCCGGCAAGACGAATCGGCGCATGGCGGCCAGGTCACCCGCGAAGACGATGGGGATCACCCCGAGACTGTGCGCGCTCAAGAGCAGCATTTGGCCGGCGCACACGCGACTGAGCTCTTCGGCTCGCAGGGCTTGTGTCCACACCAGCGGGTGACGATAGCCTCCAAGCGAGGCGGACCCGAGGGGCCGAGGCAAGAGGTCGGTCAACATGCCTTCGCGGCCGGCGGACTTCAGCAGATCGGCAAGCGACGGATGGAGCTCACCTGGCTCGAGATGTGGTGCCGAGTCTATGGGGAGTGCTCGACGGCGGAGCTCCTGTTCGGCGAAGCTTCGATAGCGTTTGCGTGCCCGCGCGAGTGCCGAGGGAAGGGTCGCGGTATCTTGTTCCCAAACCGTCGTGACCTTTGGTGTCACCATGGGGCGAATGGCCGCCGGAAGGTCAGCAAAAAGCCCTCGCGGAGACAAGGGATGGTCGGGCGAGAGATAGCCGTCGAGATGCGGTTGCTGGTTCATCGTACACGATCCCATTCCGAGACAAAGCGCTCGAGCTCCCCGGGAGTTCCGCCCATCAATCGAAGTTGTTGGCTGTCGCGCAGGGCCTTTTCCATCCCGACGTCTTGCATGTAGCCGCTGCCTCCGAACACTTGCAACGCATCGGTCGCGCCCCGGCACAGCAGCGGATGTGCCTCGGCTCGGGCGGCAAACACATCGCCAATACGGTTCCCGCGGAGCGGCCCTTCCGCCATACGACCGAGCAGGGCATCGGTCGCCAGGAGCGCCGTATCCGCCGAGCCAATGAGCGACTGGACCGCCGGATGATGCTCGATGCGCTGGCCCCCTTGGACGCGGGACCGCGCTTGCTCCCGGGCGAGGTCGTGCGCGTGACGCAAACAGCCGATACCGACGGCAACCAAGGCCAGCGACTGTATCACCAAGGCCTCCGCGAAGATCTTCCGTGCCTCTTCCGGATCGTCCGGACCGAGAGGCGTGCCCGCATCGCTCGAAGCAAGGGCAACGGCATCCACCTCATCGAGGCCGAGGGTTGGGCCCGCGGGCAGTGGGTCGAGGGCGTCGATGGGTTGCCGTATCCAACGCACCGCCTCGCCGTCGAAATATGGAGAGAGCACCGCTTTGAAACCGGCCGGGGCGTGGACCACCCTCCGGGCGCCCGGCTGAGCCGGCGACAGCCAGTCGCGCAACATGGCGCGGTCGTCGCCCTCCAGTTGGGCACCGGCCAGGTACCGCGGTAGCGCCACGCGCCCTAGGCCGTGGTAACCCTGCAGCGGGACGACGGATTCCTTCTCTTCCAACGCCTCGGGCTTGTTCAGTCGTCGCGCGAGCCACACCGGCATGGCGCGCACGTGACACGTCCACGCGATACCAGGGTTCACTGCAGCCAGCGTCTCGATCGTACGGGCTGAGAGGGTCGGGCCCATGGGGTCATCGAGGTCGACCCACAATCCGGTGGCTTCTTCAGTCGCATCCGGAACGAAACCAGCCTCCGTGGCCTCGGAGAGCAGCCTTTCGAGAGTCGGTCGCGGCAGTGGATGCTCTGGCCCTTCTATTCTGGCGGAAACGACGCCTCGCGCGAACCGACGGACCTCGCTGAGCGCCGTTCGGAGGTCTTCCTTGCTGAGTAGGGTCTCCATCGGTACCTCCTAGCTTCCTCTCCGAAGGTATCGGTTGGCTGGTCCGCCGACCAGGCGATTTCTGGCCAAAGAGTGCGTGTCTCCGTCAATCGCTAGAACGAAGAGCCCGGCTCTTTGAGGAACTCCGTTTCTTCTGGCGTGGAGGCTCGCCCGAGGATCCCGTTGCGGTGGGGGTATCGCCCGAATTGCTCGATGATCGCTTCGTGACGGGCGGCGAAGTCCAAGTAGTTCTTCGCATCGGCTGCTAGCGGCTCTGGCGCACCATCCAGCAGGCCCTTGAAAAGCTCGATGCAGTGCCGATGGTCGGCCATCTCTTCACTGTGCTCTAGCGGGAGATAGAAGAAGACGCGCTCGTCGAACGCGAGCTCGGCGTCGAAGCCCGCGTCGAGGCCTTCGCAGCACGCCTCGCGTGCAAGCTCGTCCGCCGTGAACATCTCAGGCGTTCCGCGGAACATATTTCGAGAGAACTGATCCAGCACGATGATGTAGGCGAGGGCGCCACGCGCCGTGTTTCGCCACGTCTCGCACTCGCCCGCCACGACTGCCTCGTATTCATGTAGGAAGTGCGACTTGATCGCCTCGTCGAATGCATCGGATTTCGTCCACCAGCGCTTTCGGTGTTCGGGGCTCGAACAGCCGAGCTCGTTGACCTCACCAAACCAGAAATCCAGAACGTCTTCGATGCGATCACTCACGCTCGACATCTCCTTGCAAACTCGCCACCGCGTCCAAGAACACTCTCGCTTTTAACTCGGTTTCGGCGACTTCGCGATCGGGGTCACTGGCTTCCACGATTCCGCCGCCCGCCCAGTAACGCACCCGGCCCCTGGAGACGGTCGCGGTGCGAATCGCGACCGCGAGCGAGAGACCCCCGTCGTGGTCGATGAAACCCAACGCGCCGCAGTAAACGCCCCGCGGATGGGGCTCCAACTCCTCGATGATCTCGAGCGCGCGAACTTTCGGTGCTCCGGTGACACTTCCCGGGGGAAAGGTCGCTTCCAAGATAGCTTCGAGTGAGACTTCGGGCCGCGTGATGCAACTCACCGTGCTCACGAGGTGATAGAGCCCCGTAAAGGGTTCCACAATGAGCGGCGCGTCGACCCTCACGGTTCCGAGCTCGGCGACGCGGCCGAGATCGTTCCGCATGAGGTCTACTATCATCGAGTGTTCGGCCTGCTCCTTGGGGTCGGCGCGCAGCCGGTGTGACGCTCCGTCGTCGGTCGCCTCGCGCCGGATCGTCCCTTTGATCGGGCGCGTCACAAGCGTCTTGCTCCCGGCATCCCAATGGATGAACCGCTCCATGGTGCACGCCAGCACCGCGTGCTCCCCTCCATCGAAGAACATCCCGAGCGGCACGCGGCTCGCCGCCCGCATCGCCTGCCACAGCTCGAGAGCGTCGCCCTCGAAGGGTGCGGACCAACGCCTCGCGACGTTGACCTCGTACACTTCGCCCATGCCGATGTAGTCGAGCGCCCGTTCGATCGCCTTGCGATGGCTTGGCGCGGCATCCACCTCGATGTCGCCGACCGCGGGGATGGACGCTTTGCGTTCGGCCAACCCGTCTAAGCGCGCGCGAAATGCATCGGTTGCATGGCAATCATCGCCGAGAACCCACGTTTCCCCGCCTTCATGATCGATCGCCAGCAGCG
>JAFDFW010000820.1 GCA_019309605.1 Deltaproteobacteria bacterium
CCTTCTGAGGTATTGACGTTGACGTCGAAGGTCTCCGACGGCCAGGGCAGGCCGGTGATCGGGTCGATGCCGTCACAGTCAATGGTGACCGTGACAGTCGTGATGTGCTTGACGACCGCGTCGGCGTCGAGAGTGAGAGCTGCTTCGATGCCGCCGGTCTGCGGGCCGTCCGAGGAGCCGCATGCAGCGATGGCCACGGTCAGGACTACGCATGTAAGTAGCGCGCGCGATGGAAGCGCGGCGATCCGATTCAGCACCTTGCTCTCCTTGGCTGGGTCGCTCCTGAAAGGCGCCGGAGCGCCATGCGTTGTTAGACGGGCCTCAACGCATCACACGGGTTGTGCGACACAATCTTGTAAACCATTACGCTTGGACAGATCAACCATAAACTCGTGGTCGATATTGGTCGCTAGGGGAGCAGCGCCCCGATGAGGCGCGAACGGGTTTCTACTGCTGGAGGACGGGCGCGCAGATCCTTCAGCAGTTCTTGTGGGCGATCGCCCGACATGTGATCTCGCACACAATATCCGATGGCTCCGGCCGCACCCGTCAATCGGGCTCGCGATGTTCCGCCGCGCGCACAAATGTGCGCTGACTCACATTCCCACGCGAGCAAGGTCAACAGGCCCAGGCGGCGCCGAACTCCGGTGGGACTCGGCTCTTGCCGGAGTTTCAGGAAGGAAGGCGTTTGTAGCGGCTATCAGCTGGGCTGAAGGAGCTGCGTCGGCGTGCTTATTCGTCGCAGGCCGGGGTCGGGATGGCCTCGCAGGCCGGAGGACCGCCAATGATGCCGACGGTACCGCTCAGGGTGCCGTTCGGAAGACCCTGGCTGTAGCCCGCGCATGCCGCGAACTCCACGTCGCACGCGGTGTACACGCAGTTGAGACAGGTGCAGCCGTTGGCGCCCGTTGGGCCCGAGCCCGCGCAGGAACCCGCACAGCCGATGCCGATGCCGCATTGAGTGACCGTATAGTAGCAGCCGAGGCAACCAATCGAGACACCGCTCGTGCAGGCTCCGCCATCACCACCGAGGTAGAGGGTATTGAGCATACAAGCGGCAGACTCTGTGCTGGGCGCAATCGGGTCACCCGAGCAGTCGTTCGGACAACCGGCGCCCAAGAGCTCGCAGAGAAGACAAGAGGTGAGCAGTCCACTGATGCCCGCGCCTGCCGGTGAGCAGACGTAGCCCGAGTCAGCAGTGTTGGTGCAAGAGCCATTCTGGCAAGCGCCCGAGCTGTTGCACTGCCCGGTGGTGTCACAGACGGTGCCGACCGGAAGAGACGTGTTCGAGCAGCTGGCGGTCGGGAGTCCGGGATCATTGCAGACGTCGGTCGTGCAGGAGTTGCTGTCGTCACACCCCGCGTCGTCGAAGCACGCCGAGCAAACGCCGCCCTGGCAGATTCCGAGTGAGCACGGGACGCCGTCCGTGGCGTCCTGGATGCCACAGGTGACAAGGCCGCTCGCCTCCGAGCAGGTGGTGGACTGACACTCGGGTTCCGCCGGAGCCGGACACGAGGCCGGTGGGTCAAGCGGGTTAGCGCAAGGATCGAAGACTTTGCACGACTCGTTACAGAACACGCTGCTGCCGTTCGGTGCGCCCGGAGGATCGCACTCTTCGGGAAGCTCAACGGTGCCGTCGCCACAATTCGCGAGGCCTATGCAGTAGGTCGGGATGACAGTCTGGGCGTTGGCGTCGAAGCCGTGGCAACCAGTGGGATCCGAAAAAATGTGCCCAAAGAAGTCGTCAGACGCCCCGACGATGACCAAGCAGGCCTCGTTTGACACGTTGCACGTCACACTGGTGCTGGCCGACTGGTTCGCGGCGGTCAGCGGCGGATCCGCATGCGGGCAGAACGCGGGCGCGAGGTACGGTTCGGGGCCGCAGTTTTGCCAGTAGGCAATGTTGGTGGGGTTCGCGGCGAAAGAAGCTTCAGTCACAAAGAAAACATAATACTGACCGTCGTCACCGTCGGGGTCGTAGCACCAGAGGTCGATGTCGATGTCGTCACCAACCCACTGTGTGGTCGGGCTGACGATCATGTGGCCGACCTCCATGCACTGGTTGAACTTGCCCTCCCCGGCGATGCCGCCGGAGCGTGCGTCGGAGATACAGCTGAGGACGATGGTGACGAAGGTGTTGTCTGGGCCGGCGACGACCGGGATGTTTGCCATGAAGCCAACACACCTCGTGGTCCCGTCATCCGAAATGCCTCCGACGTACAAGGTGCAGTTGCCCGCAGGAATGCCTTCCTTTTTGAAGATGCCTATCGTGGGCTTCGGATCGAGAGGATCGGTGCCTTCCGACGTGGAGACGTTGACCGAGAAGACCCGGTTCGGCAGGGGCAGGCCCGTGACCGGATCGACGCCGGAACAGACAGAGAGGACCCCGATCTCCGCGAACTGCGTGACGAGGCCGTCGGGGTCGAGAGTGAGGGCTGCTTCAATGCCGCCGACAGCGGTTCCGTCGGATGCGCACCCCGCGACGCTGATGGTCATGCATGCGCACGCCAGCAGCAGGTGCTGTGCATAGGCAGCGATCCGGTTCATCAGGATACTATTCAAGCGTACTGCTCCGAGGCGCCTGAAGGGCGCTGCGCCAATAGATGGGCGTCAACACATTGTACGGGGAGTGCGGCCAATTACTGTAGACGGTAACATCGGGGCAGATCAAGCCGAATCAAGTACTTCATTGGCGATCTGTGGTCTCGCTCACCATGTCCATCAGCTCCGACCCAGCACCTGATAATGCGCCGAACATTGGCAAAGCGGTGACCCATGAACAGGGAGTGCTCCGACGACCGTTACCGCCTGGCTCCGCGGACATCGCGCGTCCGATCGGACACTGAAAACTGAATCGGAATCTGACAGAGCTCAAAAAGCTGGCTCCACCATAGTCACTACTCGGATATGACCAGATACATTTCTCTTG
>JAFDFW010000821.1 GCA_019309605.1 Deltaproteobacteria bacterium
CGAGTCGCTGTGGTGAATCCGTTTGATGGCCTCTCCTAGCAAACTTGCCACCGAAAGCACGCGGAAGCGGCCCGTCTGCTCGGCTTCCTCCCGAAGGGGGATGGTGTCGGTCACAATGAGCTCCTCCAGAGGGGAATTAACGATGCGTTCGAGCGCTGGACCGGACAAAACGGGGTGCGTAGCAGCCGCCATGACCTTTTTGGCCCCTTGCTCCTGCAGGGCCCGGGCCGCGTTGGTCATCGTGCCAGCCGTGTCGATCATGTCGTCCAAAATCAGACATTCCCGCCCATCGACGTCGCCGATGATGTGCATGACCTCGCTGACGTTCTTTTCTTCGCGGCGCTTATCGATGATGGCCAGGTCTGCGCCTAGTCGCTTCGCGTAGGCCCTGGTGCGCTCCACCCCACCGGCGTCGGGCGAGACCAACACCGGCGGCACCGGAAACCGTGGCCTCAAATGTTCCAAGAAGACTGGCATTGCGTACAGATGGTCGAACGGCTTGTTGAAAAAGCCCTGGATCTGGCCGGCGTGCAAATCCATCGAGACGACTCGGTCGACGCCAGAGGCGCTGAGCAAGTCCGCCACCAACTTCGCCGTGATCGGCGTTCGGGGTGCGGCCTTTCTGTCCTGACGTGCGTACCCGTAATAGGGGATGACTGCGGTGATCGAGCCGGCGGACGCGCGCTTTAACGCGTCGATCATCACCAGAAGCTCCATCAGGTTGTCGTTTACAGGCGCACAGGTCGATTGGATGACGTACACGGAGTTGCCCGAGAAAACGCAGGTCGACTTGAACATCGGTGGTTCCCCTTAACTGAACCAAGAACTGCCACCCGGTGGGAAGGCGAACGTGGGTAGCAAAGCGTCAGACGAGTGTCAACCACGAGCGGTTTCGAAAAGTGCTGGACAAAAATGGTGCCGTGGTTTCCGGTCGATACACGGTTGAGGATCGTGACGGAGGAGTGTACACCCATCGCTCCCGCACTCGGAGGAATGATGACGCGAAGCGTGACATTGTTGACGGAACGCCAGCACATCGTGCGGCAGTGGCGCGAAGCGCTGACGAAGCACGACATTGAATTGAAGGTCATCGCGCCCGGCGACCTCGCGAATGCAGTTGATGGTCAGGTCGCAGTCATCGTGGATGTCGATGGCGCGCAACTCGACGCAGACGATCTTCTTTCGACAATCGGTTTCGTTCGCGCGTCCGGCGCATTGCCAATCGCTCACGTCGATCGGGATCGCGATGCGCTCGAAGACATCATCACCGAGCTCTGTCACGGCCTGGTGACGAGTGGAGACCGAGACGTCACGCATGTGGCGGCCGCGATCAGCCGACGAGCCGATCAGCGGCGACATCTTCGCTTTGAGTTCGTGACCGTGTCTCCGTGCGGCGACGACGTGCTCGCCGTGCTCGGCAACGGCGAGGCTTCGCTACATCGCCGGCCGCTCGACGCGTCGGACGACGGATCCGATATCGCGAGCATCACGATTGATCCAAGCGCAAGCAAAGCCACCCTTCTCTTGGAGAGCGGTGCGGTCTGCCAACTCACGGTCGCGTCACTGCATGCGGCCGCCGAGATGACGGGCGGGCAAGACGACATCGCGATCGATGGAGAGAAGCTCGGGGCGCGTCTTCGTGAGCTCCGACTCGCTGCCGGCCTCACGCAGGCCGAGCTCGCGCGTCGCACTGGCATTCATCGTCCGAACATCGCGCGGGTAGAGGCTGGGCGGCACACACCTTCGCTCGAGACGCTGGCGCGCATCGCAAACGCGATCGGCGTGTCCACGACGCGCGTGCTCGTGTCCCGCGGCTCATGAGCGGCGACACGCCCGACAAGCCCATTAGAGACGCGTCGACGGTGATCGTTCTCCGTGAAGCCGACCAGGGCCTGGAGACCTTCCTGCTCTGCCGTCACCATCAAAGCGGCTTCCTGGGTGGCGCACATGTGTTCCCCGGCGGGAAGGTCGACTCGAGCGATGGGGCGCCGAGCTGGCGCGCCAGGATCGACCGGTCAACCGAAGAGATCACGGAGCGCCTCGGTGAGTCCGACGCGGAGGTCGGATTGGGTTTGCTCGTCGCAGCAGTCCGCGAAACGTTCGAAGAAGCGGGCGTGCTTTTGGCGAGTACCGCCTCGGATGTGGACTTGGTGGCGACCCGCGAGCGACTTCATGGGGGCGCTTCGTTTTCGGCGCTGGCTAGCGACATCGACATGAAGATCGACTCGACGGCGCTAACGCCATACGCACGCTGGATCACTCCCAAAGTGGAAACCCACCGTTTCGACACGCGCTTCTACATCGCCGTGCTCCCGGAGGGTCAAACTGCATCTCATGACGGCACCGAAACGACGTCGGCGACCTGGCTTCGCCCGGCCAGGGCGATCGACGACATGATCGCCGGCCGAATCAAGTTGGCGCCCCCGACTGTGCGAACGCTGCAGTGCTTGGCGCAGTTCGACGACGCGAGCTCCTTGATCGCCGACGCCCTTTCGCGAAAGCCTCCGCTGGTTCGGCCAGCGAAGATGGTTGGTTCCTGGCGCTGCCAGGGGACCCCGAGCACCCCGAAAGCGAAGCAGTCCTGCCGGGGGCGACGCGGATGGTGTTTGACGGCGGCGCCTGGCGCGACGCGCCCTAGCCTGTTCGTTAGGCTACAGTTTTTCCAGATTTTTCGGGTTATTCCTTGTGCGCACGGGAGCCGAACCGTTACCCAAGAGGAATGGTGGCAGACGCGCAAAAGTCCGAGGGCCTCTTCACCGCATCGCAGATCGCGCGCTTCTGCCAGGTCGATCTCAAGACCATCCACAACTGGGCCGACCGCGGGCAGATCACCCACTTCCGTACCCCCGGACGCCACCTCCGCTTCCGTCGCCCCCACGTCCTCGATTTCCTGCGCAAGTACGGCTACCCGATCCCAGAGGAGCTCGAAGCGGATCGCCCCCGCGTCGCGCTGCTCGTCGACGGAATCGATGGCAAGGCCAGAGTCCTCTCGTCGCTTCAATCCATGTTTGAGGTCGTCGACTACCCAGACGCACTCGCGGGCCTGCTCCAAATCGGCGAGCAACCCCCAGACGCGGTCGTCCTGGGCGCCAAAGTCGGCCACCTGAGTGGCGCAGAGATTATTGAGGCGCTCAAGCGAGGCCGTAATACCCGGCACGTTCGTGCGGTGTTGTTTGCTGGTGGGGAGGCCGATAAGCAGGCGGCGCTGGAAGCGGGGGCCTCGGCGCATGTGAGCCCGAGCGATCTGACGGGGCTTCGAGACACCCTCGAAGCCCTGATGGGCATCAGGCACTGACCGCCGCTCCCTGACGCTGACGCTGACGCTGACGCTGAC
>JAFDFW010000132.1 GCA_019309605.1 Deltaproteobacteria bacterium
GGCCCGGCTGGTTTCTGGCTCATTCGCGAGAACGGCGGCGGCGAGACCGGTTTGCTCAGCGGTACCTTGCCCGGCCCTGCGCCGGTTGCCGGCGAGGATCTTGCCGAGACCAACCTCGCTCCCGGGAGGTTCAAGTACCGCGAGATTCCGATCGTGATTCAGGACCGCTCGTTCAACGCCGACGGCTCGCTCTTCTATCCAGCGAACCGGGCCGTGTTCGAGGGACTCCTCGACAGTCAGAGCGGTAACATCCCGTCGGTCCCCGGCAACGACGACGCGGGTCTATGGATCGATTTCAGCCCGTACTCGGACATCGCGCCGATTTGGAACCCGGAAGCGTTCTTCAACGTGATGGTCGTCAACGGCGTGAGCTGGCCCGAGCTCGAGGTGGCGCCCGCCATCTACCGGTTCCGCCTGCTCAATGGCTGCAACTCACGCTTCCTCAATCTCAGCATGGGACAGGTCAACGGACAGGGACGAGTGCTCAGGGAGATGCCGTTCTATCAAATCGGCGCCGAGCAAAGCGTTCTGCCGCAGGTCGTGCGGATCGAGACCGGCTATGCGACCCCGCTTCCGGGCGATGGTGTTTACCGAGCAAGCATTGCTCATGGCACTCGCCGAGCGCGCAGACGTCCTGGTCGATTTCCGAGGGCGAAAGGACGGTGACGTGGTGCGCATGTTCAACACGGCGCCCGACGCCCCGTTCGGCGGCTTCCCCGACGTCCCTGCGGATCCCAGCACCACTGGCCAGGTGATGCAGTTCCGAATCAACAGCGACCTATTGGGTACGAGCCCGAGCGACCCGACGGGCGCTACGCCGGCGACTGATCCGCGGCTCGTCATGCTCAGCCCAGTCGACGGCGTCGATACGTACCCGGGCGATTTGGTCACGGAAACGCGCGACCTCGCCCTGATCGAGGAGGAGTCCGAGGAGGTGTGCGTCTTGGCGGACGCCGTGACCGAGGAATTCCTCGTGCCGATCGAGCAGGTGCCCTGCGATACGGTTCCGAATTCCGGAGAGGAGGTCGTGCCGTTTGGCCCCAAGGCGGCTGTGCTCGGCGTAAACGGCTCGAATGGCGGAACGGTGACCCTGTGGAGCGACTTCATCGAGACCAACCCGCAAATCGGCGCCACCGAGATCTGGGAGCTCTACAACTTCACGGCGGACGGCCATCCGATCCACCTTCATCTGGTGAAGTTCAAGGTGCTCGACCGCCAGGGAATCGATGAAATCGGCAACTTGGATGGCGACCCCGTGCCGCCCGAGGCGGACGAGACAGGATGGAAGGACACCGTGATCGCCTACCCCGGCCAGGTCACGCGGGTTGCGGCGACCTTCGACATCGAGGGTCTGTACGTATGGCACTGCCACATCGTCGAGCACGAGGACAACGAGATGATGGTGCCCTACTGCGTCGGTGCTCCCGACGCCAATGGCTGCGCCGGCTTGGTAGCGCCAGCGCCATGAGCTGACGGCCGCACGTGAAAACCCGCGGGGCCGCCTTCGGGCGGCCCCGCGGGTCCTTGCAGTCTGGCTGGCAGCGGTTAGGCGCGCCCGTCAGGGCAGGAAGAAGACGCCCTTGAGGTCTTCGGTCATCGACAGTGGCCGATCGTTCCCGTCGAACGAGGTGACGCGGAACTGATAGAACATGCCCGACTCCAGAGCGGGACCGCCGTACATTACCTCGGGGTCGCTGCCGCTCGATCCCGGGATATCGGGATCGCTCCAAATCAGCTCTCCAAAGGTGTCGAACACCACGATGTGGTACCGGTCCTCGCCGCTATCGTCGACCCACGAGAAGACCGGTGTTCCGGTGACCTCTTCGGGGCCCTCCGCGCCGGGCGAGATGACGTCGAGCGAACCGGTGATCTTGAAGCTTGGCGCTTCGACCGACTGACCGTCGGTGACTTCGACGCGCACGATCTCGGTGTTGCCCTGGCCGAAGTCCGGGTCGCGAACGAGTCGATCATTTTCGAAAGCCCCGAGGACCTTGTACTTGCCCGCTGGGACGCCTTCGATGACCCAGCTCCCGCTCGACACGAGCTCGGTTCCTTCGGGTGCACGTAGACCCGGTGGCGTTTCACCACGCGCCAGTGTTTCATCGAAAGTCGACTCGACGACCAGAATGTACGAGGTGCCTTTGCCCGCGCCCGGGTTCACGATCTGAACGCTGCCGGTGACCGTTCCAGGTGCGTCGCTCGCCAGCGAGAGATCGACGCGTACCTCTTGGCCGCCGCTGACCGATGCATCTTGCGCGCCGTAGTTCGCGCCCTGCGCGTAGCCGAGCACCGTGAAAGCGCCGTCGGGCAGGTTGAAGATCCGGTACACACCTTCTCGATCTGCAATCGCGGTGAACCCCTCAGCGCTCGAGCCGGAAGTCTCGGCCACGACGAGGACGCCCGTACTATCGCTCGGCACGTCGACGTTTCCGAAAATCACGTTCGTGCCGGAACCGGACGTAAGTGCGATGAGCCCGACGTCGGTTGCCGCGGTTTCTACGACGAGCATGCCATCCTCGTCGACCGGGGCCGACACGTCGATTGGAAGGGCCTGTCGAATCCCTCCAGGGAAGGTTTGGAAACCCGCTGCATCGGCGCGCAGGGTGACGTCCCCGCCACTGGGATTGCCGTCCACATCGCGCTGTCGCGAAACCCTGATCTCGTAGTCTCCGGTCGCACCCGTAGTGGCCACCGTGCTGGCGGGTGAACGGTTCGCGTCCAAGGCGACGACGGTGGCGCCTTCAATGCCAGTGTCGTTACCAAGTTCAAACACATTGCCCCGAAGGACGACTGGCGCGAAGCATCCGGTTTCACCACCGACGACCTCCTCGCAAACGAGGCCCTCTTCGCATCCGGTCTGCGCAACGGGATTACAAGCATTGCTGCTGTTATCTGCGCAGCCACCGGCCAAGAGCAGCACAACCGCTGCCGCTTTGATCATTCGATTCATTGGTTCCCCCGAAATTAGTTGTCGTTTCCGCGCTGGCAGATCCAGGCCGCGATCATCCCCACGTCCGAGTCTACCAGCCCGAAAGGGTACCCCCCAAACAGACCAAATGTGGGGACGACAACGGTCTGGGAAAGCTTGCCCGGCGGCGGTACAGTCCATGTAGGAGGCGGCATGACACTACCAAACACGCTGGGCTTCATCGGGCTCTGCGGCATCCTAACCATCGGCTGCGGAGGCAGCAGCGGCGGAACCGGCGACGGCGGCAACAACTGCGGCGCCGCCTGTTCGGTCATCACGTCGTGTTGGAACGAAACCGACGCGTCCTGCAAGGCGCAATGTGAGGGTGACCTCATGGAGGCCGCCGAGTTTGGGGAGGGATGCGTGGCGGCAGTCAACGCTTTGGCAGCCTGTCTTGGCGGCCTATCCTGTGAGCAGCTCGACGGATGGTTCGAGGAAGTGCCCGCAGACAGCTACCCGTGCAGAGCGCAAGACATGGCCCGCCGCGACTGTTAGCTAGCGCCGAGCCCACTCCGCGTAGCGGAAATAGGCGCCCACCGAACTCTCGTCCACGTCACCGACGACCAGTTCGCCCGCATGACGGAAGACGCGCTGCACGGCAGCTTTAGCTCACCCAACTGAGCTGCGTCATCTTGATAAATCCGGGATCCTTCCTAGTACCCCCGCCATGGACGCTAAGGACTGGCCCGAGGACGCAGGGCGCGATCGCCTCATCGGCGATTGGCACATCTACCAGCGCACGGGGGGACACCGAACCAGTACGGACGATCTGATTACCGCCTGGTATGCGGTCCATAGAAACCCAGACCCGCCAGAGCGGTACCTCGACTTGGGATGCGGAGTCGGGTCGGTGTTGCTCATGGTCAGCCACAAACTCCGCCCGAAGATTGTGCTCGGGGTCGAGGCGCAGGCTCAATCGCTCATGATGGCGAGGCGTGCGGTCGCGGAGCTCCCGGAGCACGGGAGCCATATTGAGCTACGACAGGCGGACTTTCGTGACGTGGATTTCGGAGGCAAGCGCTACGACCTGATCACCGCGTCGCCACCGTACTTCCCCATCGGTACCGGCGTGCTGCCCGACGACCCGCAGCGACGCGCTTGTCGTTTTGAGACCCGTGGCGGCGTGGAGGGTTACCTGGAGACGGCTGCCCGCGCCATGGGCGATCAGTCTCGGCTCTACATCGTGTTTCAGACGCTCTGGAGGGACCGGGTCACGGCGTCGGCTGCCCATCACGGCCTGCATCTCAGCGGCCAAGCGGATTTCTCAATGCGCGCCAATGACCCTGCGCCGTTTCTGAGTGTGTTCGAATTTTCGCGACAGCCGATCGACGAGCCTCATCGCTTCCGCTGTGCGGTGCGCGACGCCGATGGGAACATCAGCCCAGAGTATCAACGTGCTCGACTAGAGCTTGGTGTCGCCTAGGTGCCTATTCGCAAGCGGCCGCGATCGCCTCCGCCTGGCCCTGGCACTTGGCGGCTGCGGCCGCAGCCTCGGCTTCGGTCAAGGATGCGACGTCGCAGGTCCCGAGACACGAGATCGTCGACGAGATGGCGCTTACACACGCGACTCCGACGACCTCCGCCTGCGCCTCACAAGTCTGCACGCAGTCTGCGCCCTCTAGCGGAGCGCCGAGTTGCGAGAAGCACTCGTCCGGCCAGCCGCAGAGCTCGTCACACACCTGCGAAGCAGCGCGGGCCTCCGCCCGTGAACCCAAATCACCACAGCCGCTCGCAAGCAGCAGGGCAAGCCCCAATCCCCCCAATATTCTCATGGCTTCAGTCTGACAAAGGCTGGGCGAGGACCCCAAACTGGACCGTTATTAGCTGATAAAAAGGGCCTGAGTGGACTCTAGACGAGAACTTCCACTTGGCCGTCGTTCACTCGGTGCTCGATGGGCGTCAAGTTCAGGGTCTTGATGAACTTGTCTTTGTTGCTGACGTTTGGGCCGATGCACCGTCCCTCGGTGTCGAAGTGGAAGCCGTGGAACGGGCAGCGCAGGCAGTCGTCGTCTAGCTTGCCTCCGTAACCAAGATGCGCGCCCTGGTGCGGGCAGTACGCGTCGAAGACATGAAGGTCTCCCGTGGTGTCCGTGCTTACGACGAGCTCCTCGCCGGCGACGGTGTATCGGTGAACTTTGCCCGGCTTGATGTTCTTCAGGTCGTCGAGCGGTTCCCACTGCTTGTCTTTCGACGCGGATGGTTGAGCGTCGGCCAGCTCGAAATCCTTCGGGTAGAATGATTCTCCCCAGCGAATGACTTCGCGCATGTGCTTCTCGGACGGAAGAAGGGCTGGGTCTCGAAGGTACTTCCTGTTGGTCCAGATGATCGCGTCGATGTCGAACTCATTCTTGATGAAACCGGCCATGACGCCCGCGAGTACGTCGCACAGAGCACGCTTGGGGTAGATGCGCTGAACGATTCGCTCCGCCCATGGCGGGAAGGTCTCTGGGTGGAGCGCCATCGTGACGTACACCCGCGTCCGATACGCGCCCTCCGGCGTGAGGCAGACGAGAGCGTGCATGCGCGGCGTTCCGGCTCCTGTGGCGCCTACGACGGCCATCCCGGGCCCGTGATACACGTAGTCTTGCGTAAGCTCCAACTGGGGCAGGATCTTGGACAGCAAGCGAATGGTGCGACGCGTCGAGCATGACCCGTAGCGGAACTTGGTGTCCTGCTTCAGCGTGATCGTGTCCTTCGATACCTCGTGGTCGTAGATCTTCGAGTACTCCCACAGGTGGACCGCTTTGAAGTGGAGGTTGTCGGACCCGTTTTCGACGAAGTCCATGATGTGGGTGTCCTCGAATATCGTCGCCGGGCTCGACACGTATTGAGAGGGGTACTTCTCCTCCCACAACGTCGGAAACGGACGGTCCGGATTTGCTAGATCGTCTCCGTACCAGACGAAGATGATGCCGACCTCGACGACGACGCACATCTCGTGCTTGCCCTCGAACAAGACCTTGTAAGGAGCCTCGCCATCGCCAGGTCTCGGTTCGATGGTGACAAAGGAGTCCAGGAACAGGATCCGATCAGGCTTCTTGTCCTCAAACTCCTTGACGGGGATGAGGTTGAACCATGTATGGATCCTCTGCGGGCGCGGATTGGTTTGCTTGTGGAGCGGCTTCTCCGGGCGAGCCGGGGAATCGTTTCGCTTTTTGGACCAGGGGCTGATCGCTAGGAACGGCATCGTATTGCTTCTCTTTTCGAACAACACTTGCCATTAAGTCAAGTACGACTTTTCTCGAGAAGGCTCTAAGAGGACACCAGTCGCTCGCTGAGGTCCCAGAGCCTCCGCGCTTGCGATGCATCGTGGGCCCAGGGTTTCGTCTTTTTCGCCCTGCAATCTACGAAGTATTCGCCACTGATGTCCGCGACCTCGTCGGAGGTAGCCAGGTACA
>JAFDFW010000822.1 GCA_019309605.1 Deltaproteobacteria bacterium
CTTTCGAAGATCGATCGAAGGCGGGCCTCGCCGCGGGGCTCCTGGAACGCCGGGGCCATAACGATCTCGATGAAGCGCCGGCGCAGGCAAGCATCATGGATGCACAAGCTAGGACAGCAAAACGCAGCATCACGGAGACCATAGGTCCACGCCGCGAAAAGGTCTACGCGGTGCCCGGGCGCCGCCGATCCCCAGGCATTTGGCAAAAACCGGAGCCTGTTCTAAACATTTGCACCAGGAATACGTCGAACGGGCATGAGAATGATTCGGCGGCGTGGGCGGGAATCCGGGGAGCATTGGATGGGTTGGACTAAATTGGCGGGCGCGGGGTTGGTCGCGATGGTGCTCATGGGCTCATGGGTCGTATCTCGAACTTCGGAGGCGCAGGTCAACAACGATCCGGCCGCAGCGAATACCCTGACCATCGAGATCACCGGCATCAAGGAACTGAAGGGCAAGATGGCGTGCGCTCTCTTCTGGGCGAACAAGGGCTTTCCGCGGAAGCATCGTCGCGCGCTTCGGCGAACCTGGGTTGCGCGCTTCGGCGAACCTGGGTTGAGGTCAAAGACGACACCGTCACGTGTGTGTTCAAGCGTGCGGGTCTCGGCGAGTACGCCGCATCGGTGTTCCTGGACAAGAATAGCAACGGGAAGCTCGACACGAACGCGATCGGAAGCGCCAAGGAGCCGTGGGGGGTGTCACGGAATGCCGCTCACAAGCGGTTCGGCCCGCCTCTCTACAAGGACGCGAAGTTCGACTACCAAGGTGGGGCGGTGACCATTCCTATCGAGTTGGTCTACTGATAGCCGGAAGAAATCGGATTGGGGTCGCTGCGTTGGCGGTTGTGGTTGCGGCGCCCGGCTACGCGCCGGTTACAGGTGGTCGGCAGCGAAGGTCGGCTCTGAGGCTGGCTCTGAGGTTGGAGCCGCAAAACCTTCGGTAGGGCGAGACGCGTTCGCACCTTCTGCACGCTCATGCATGGCAGTCAGGAACCGAAGCGTTCCGTCGAGCATGCGGGCCGTGCGCGGCGACGCGAAGACATCGAACGCATGCTGCGCGCCTCGTAGTTCCGTGTACATCACCGGGGAGCGCGACGTTCTGCGCAGATCGTCAGCGAAAACCTGTGCGTCCTCGACCGGGGCTAGCGTGTCGCGGTCGCCGTGCACGATGAGAAAGGGCGGCGCGTTGGGGTGGATCCGATCCATCGGAGAGGCGCGGTGAAACTTCTCGGGTTCCTGTTGCAAGAAGGCTTTCATGATCATCGGCTCGAGCACCCGGGGCAAGAAGCGCTCTTGCATCGAGCCTAGACGGTTTGTGAAGTCGTAGACCCCGTAAACCGGCACCGCGGCTTGCACCGTGGTGTCCGCATCCTCGAAACCCGGCTGATATTCAGGCTCGTTCTCCGTGAGCGCCATCATGGCCGTGAGGTGTCCGCCGGCCGAGCCACCGGTGACCGCAACGAAGTTCGGGTCGATGCCGTATTCGTCCGCGCGTTCACGAATCCACTTGAGGGCGTACTTCAAGTCGACGAGGTGTTCGGGCCAGGTGGCGGCCGGGCTCAGCCGATAGTTGACGTTGAAGCAGACCCAGCCGTTCGCCGCGAGGTGCCCGATGAGCGGCCAGCCTTGTTCGCGCTTGTCGCCGATGATCCACCCGCCGCCGTGAATCTGTATGATGGCAGGGCGATTGGTGCCCGGCTCTTCCGGCATCGCGACGTCCAACCGTAGCTTCTTTCCCGCGATCTGCCGGTAGGTGATGTCGCGGACCACTCTGACGCCGTGGCGATGGTGCCGAAATGGCACGAGGAGTCGCCCAAGCGGAATCCGGTCCGCGTCGTCCAACTCCGGAAGGCCGCTGAGCACGGCTTCGAAAGTGCCGCGCGTCTGATGCCCGCTATGAAAGAGGGACAGCAAGCCGAGCCACGAAACGAATGTAATTCCCAGGCCTATGAGTCCGGGCCACACGGAGAGGGCTCCAAACTGGACGAACAGCACAGTCGCGATCGACTGCCAAACGATGTGGTGCAGAGCGAGTTCCGCCGTGAGCCACGAGCCGAAGAAGCTCGGCACGAAGAGCGCGGGGATTCGGCGTACCGGCATGAAGGCGTTCACTGTAAACACCGCCCCGACGAGACTCACGCCAAGAAACAACCAGGCAACGACGGTTTCGTTAATCCACATAGACCCTGGCCTTCTAGCACGTTCCGCGATAAGCCGGTCGCCGATGGGTAAGGACGACCTCTCGTACTCCAGGATCACCCACCTGCCGGATCGCCCGATTCAGCGCCTTCAGCGGCCGCTCACCGCGTTCATGCACATCGAATCGGCGAGCGGCGTCGTCCTCTTGATCTGCACGGCCATCGCGTTAATTGCCGTCGGCGATTTCGAGCTCGCGTACTCGCTCGCCCACTGGATCAACGATGGGCTGATGGCGGTTTTCTTTTTCGTCATCGGCCTCGAGATCAAACGCGAGCTCATCATCGGCGAGCTCAGCGATCCCAAGCAGGTCGCATTGCCCGTCGCAGCGGCGCTTGGCGGTGTGATTGCCCCGGTCGCGATCTACCTGTCGCTTCAATACGGCGAAGCAGGGGAACGCGGTTGGGCCGTGCCGATGGCAACCGACATTGCGTTCGTCGTCGGCTGCATGTCGCTCCTTGGCAAGCGCGTCCCACGTGGCCTCAGCATCCTCATGCTCTCGCTGGCCATCGTCGACGACCTGATGGCAGTGCTCGTCATTGCGATTTTCTACACCTCGTCCATCAGCGCGACGTGGTTGGTCGCGGGTTTCGTCGGGATCATGGTGATCGTCGCGATGGGCCGGCTCGGAATACGCTCGGTC
>JAFDFW010000133.1 GCA_019309605.1 Deltaproteobacteria bacterium
TTCCAAGCCTCCGAGACCCAAGGCGGCAACGAGGTTGCCTTTTCTGGGCAGATCACCGGCGACTCCGCCTCGGGCGTTGCGCGTTGGGACAGCGGTGCTTCCTTCTGCCGAGTTGGATGGGCGGCCTCCAAGTCGAGCCAGTGTGACGACGCAGCAATCCAGTCTTGTCTCGACCTTCAGGACTGCTGCAGGGCGATTCTCGTCAGCCCCGTCTTCTTCGAGAGTTGTAATTCCGTCGTACTCCAGTGCGACCAGGCACAGTGTCTGGAGGTGCTCGCGGGCTATCCCCAGTGCGCACCTGAGCCCTAGTCAGCCCGCAGTGAGCCGAGGGCGCACAGCAAATCCTCGGGCGGCTCGGTCTCGAAGCGCATCGCCTCGCCGGTGATCGGATGGGCGAACGCGAGGACCACGGCGTGCAGCGCCTGGCGGCCCAGCTCGGTTGCAACCCGACGTAGCTCCGGGTCTCCGATCGACTTTCCGTAGAGAGTGTCCCCGAGGACCGGGTGCCCGTGCTCCGCGAGATGCACCCGAATCTGATGGGTGCGACCTGTCTCGAGACGGCAACGAACCAAAGCGCTTCCGTGCAAAAGCTCGACAGTTTCGAGGTGCGTGACCGCCCGTCGGCCCCGCTCGCCTCGCGACGTGAACTTCTTTCGATGGCCAGGGTGCCGGGCGTGAAAGGTGTCGTACGTGGTCGACTGCGGGGGACGGCCCAGCGCAATCGCGAGGTATGCCCGCTCCAAGGCGTGCTGCTGAAACATCTCGACCAGCCGCTCGTGCGCTTGGGGCGTCTTGGCTACGACCATCACCCCGCTCGTGTCTTTGTCGAGGCGATGCACGATGCCGGGGCGCAGGGGGTCGGCTCCGCCCTGGACCTCCGCATGGTAGAGCAGGGCGTTGACGAGCGTCCCATCGGGATGGCCGGGCGCAGGATGAACAACCAGCCCCGCCGGCTTATCGAGGACGATCAGGTGTGCGTCCTCGAAGAGCACCTCGAGCGGAATATCCTGGGGCTCCGCGCTCATAGCCTCGGGCGGGGCCGGGTGAATCGAGACCTCGGCGCCACCCACAGCCTTGGTCTTGCGGGAGACGATCTCGCCGCCTTGCTCGATGCGCCCCTGCTCGATCCATCGCTGGAGCGCGCTTCGCGAGAAGTCCGGGCAGCGGCGCGCCAACACGCGATCGAGGCGCTCCCCGGCGTCCTCTTCACCGAGGGTGAGCACAGTCGGCGCCGACGCCGATTCCGGCATGCGCTACTCGAGTCTCTTGGTGAGCTGGTGGGCGTTGGTTTGCATGTCGATGTTGCGGAACACGCAGATGCCCAGCTCAGGATCGAGGCTCTTGCAGTGGTCGGCGATCTTCGCGACCGACGCCTCGTCGTAACGCGACCGATGCCCTGCCGGCCCCGGAAGGCGGATGTAGGTCATTTTCGATTTCGGCGGCGGATCGTCAGTGAGCGGGTCATAGGCCGCGACGGCCGGCCGGTCGCCACAGGCCGAGGCGATGTCGCCCGGCTTCCAGGCGTCGAGATCGAACACGATCGGTGGCATCCCGGCGGGCAGAAAACCTAGAAACGCTCGAAGAGCGCTTCGGTTTGCCTTGCCATGCTTGAAGTTTTCGTCCGCGCTAAAGATGACCGCTTTGGCTTTGAGGTCGCTGGCGAGCGCCGCCACAGCCTCGCAGGTCGCCTTGTTTTCCTTGGTTCGCCGGAACCCTGAGTCGCTGACGGACTTGGGGGCCACCACGGTAAACAGGAAGTTATCGGGAGCCTCCCGAATCCAGCGCCTCACGGTACCAGCACCTGGAATGGCGATCTCGGTATCCGAGATTTCCACCGCATCAAATTCCCGCCAATATCGGCTGACCGGCACGGGGAAACCGGAGCACGCGACCACAAACATTGCGCGGGAGTATACAAGCTTTGGCGCAGAAGGCCCGGGGTGACTCCGCGATTGGCGGGAATTCATGAATCCGGGGGGCCTCTGATAGGATCGCCGCCGTGTCTGACTTCGGCTTCGACGCCTATGGGCTCGACGATGCGGAACCCACCGGGCACCCGCATCCGTTGGAGATTGCAAGCGATCTGATCGCGGCGGGCAAGCCCCACGCCGCGCTCGAGATGCTGACCGTCCACCACGAGCAGCTGGCCGACGATCCCGAGTACCTGTTGCTTTGTGCCGAGGCGTGGCGGGCCGATGGCGACACGTTGCGGGCGCAGCAGGCCTTGCTGGGGGCGGCTCGGCTCGCACCGGAGGACCCGAGGCCGCTGGAGTGGCTCGGCGAGCTCTTGGCTGAACGGGGGGAGCACGACAAAGCCGAGCGCGTGCTGGAGAAGGCCCGCGCGCTCCTGGCCGTTGCGACTCAGGTTGAAGAGCCCCTCGATGAGATGGGGCCCGAAGCCGAAGACGATTTGATCGCGTTCGCAGAGCGGCAGGAACGCCGCGGCCAGGCGGTGCTGACACCGCGACAGATCGTACTCGGCACGGTCGTGTTGGCCGGGGTCGCGCTTCTGATCACGGGCATAGCCTGGGTTACGAGCGCGGGAGACGACGACGTTCCGGCCGCTGAGGCTCCGACTGCTCCGGAGAGCGTGAGTCTCCGCAAAGCGGCTTCGCCGCCACAGGGGTTTGCTCCCACGTTGCCGCAGGGGTCTGCCCCGACCGCGGAGGTTGCGTTGCCGCAGGGCCTTGCCCCGACGGCGGAGGCGGCGTTGCCACAGGGCTTGGCCTCTACGCTGGTGGCGACGCCGGAACCGGAGCCCCCTGCACTGGTGGAGCCTCCGCAGCCGGTGACTCCCCGTAAAGCGACTGCGCCGCCACGGGGCTCTGCCCCCGCTGCGGCGGCCAAGGTGACCGTGAAATCGAAGCCGAAGGCAATAGCCCCGGCCCCCGCGCAAGCAAAAGAGCCGGATGCTGCGCTGGTACAAGCGGAGCTCGCCTCGATGGATCCCAGGCGGCTCACCGCGCGTGCCGACGCGCTCCACGCCCAGGGCCACATTGGGGTTGCCGCGAGTTATTATCGACGCGCGCTCGAGCTCGACCCGGACTATGCGCCCGCTCTGGTCGGCATGGGTCAGAGCATCTTGCGCGCCAAAAAGTACTCCGATGCGATGAGGAACGCGTCCAGAGCGCTGCAGCTCGCTCGCGGCGTCGACGCGCGCCCAGGCCTCGAAGCGGCCGCGATCTATCAGATGGGGCGTGTTCACTACGAGCGCGGCGAACGGGACGCGGCCCGGCGGCTGTTCCGGCAGTCGATTTCGCTTCCCGGTACGCCCCCAGAGGCCTGGTTCTACTTGGGTGAGGCGCTTTCAAGCGACAACTCGCCCGCCGCGCGCGAAGCCTACGAGAGGTACCTGGAGTTCGTGCCCGAGGGCCATTTGGCGGATCGGGCTCGTCGGGCGATTCAGTAGTATGCTCCTCGCATGGCGAAGAAACTGAGTGAGCGGCGCCAAGCCCGCAAGGAGCGAGCCAAGGACGCGAAGGAAGCCAAGCGCGAAGCGGCTGCCATCGCGCAGCGGCGCCGTCAATTGCAAGTACGGATGTCCGCGGCGATTGGCGTCCTGACTCTGGTGGTCGCCGGGCTCTGCTACTGGGTGCTCGACAGTCGTCAGTTGATGGGCATTACGCTCCTCATTGGAGGTGTCTTGTTCCTCGTGCTTGCGCTCGGGACCTTGGCGTCCGGTGTACAGCCGCGCGATCGAACCAAGGCAGGCTCAATCAATTACGGCAAACGTGACTGAGGAGACATCGATGGACGATGTGCAGTCGGAGCGATGGGAAGCAGCCGAAGAAGGCATGGAGCTTCTTCACGCGGGCGAGACCGTTCAAGCGATCGACGAGCTCTTGCGGGTTGCCCAAGAGGATCCGCACAACGAGTACGCCTTTCACTTCCTAGGCCACGCGTACTTTCAAAAGGAAGCATTCCCCGAGGCGCTCAAGAGCTACGTCGAAGCGCTGAAGCTCGCCCCCGATTACGTGGGCGCGATGGTGGGCGCGGGGCAGACGCTCCGAATGATGGGCGAGTACGACCGCGCGATTCGAATGGGTCAACGCGTGCTGCAACAGCAGGAAGACGACGGCGACGGGCTCTTCCTCGTTGGCGCCGCTCACTTTCAGAAGGGCGAGAATGACGCGGCGAAGCGATATCTCGAACGATTTTTGGAAACCAGCCCGGAGCTCGAGGTTGCGCTCGAAGTCGAAGGCATGCTGCAGGTCATTCGTGGCCAGGTCTTGCCTTTTCCAGGTGCGCAGGACACCGTAGAGAACTAGCAGGAGGTGCCTGTGTCCGCGGACCCTCCGAAGAAGCCAGCAGCCGATCGGCAGTCTGTGGACGACAGAGATCGCCTGCGCGACCAGGCGGGCCGGTGGCGGGAGCAGGACGTGCAAGGCGCCACAGCTCGTCATCCCTTGCGCAAGGAACGGTTCGTCACCCACAGCGACCTCGAGGTGCCCGACCTGCTCACGCCGGCCGACCTCGGTGACAGCTACGAGCGCGACCTCGGATTCCCCGGCCAGTTTCCGTACACGCGCGGTGTTCAGCCGACGATGTACCGCGGCCGCCTGTGGACGATGCGCATGTTCGCGGGATTTGGTACGCCCCGCCAGACGAACGAGCGTTTTCGCTACCTCCTCGCGCAGGGGCAGACCGGCCTTTCGACGGCTTTCGATTTCCCGACGCTAATGGGATACGACAGCGACTCGCCGCGCTCGCTCGGCGAGGTCGGCATGGTCGGTGTGGCGGTCGACACCCTCCGCGACATGGAGCTGCTGTTCGACGAGATTCCGCTCGACGAGGTCACCACGTCGATGACGATCAACGGCCCTGCGGCGGTGTTGCTCGGGTTCTACGTCGCGTTGGCCGACAAGCGAGGGATTCCGCGCGACAAGATCGGCGGGACCGTCCAAAACGACTGTCTCAAGGAGTTCATCGCGCAGCACGCCTGGGTGGTACCTCCGCGTCCGGCCATGCGAATCGTCACCGACTCGATCGAGTTCTGTGCGAGCGAGGTCCCGCGCTGGAACAGCGTCAGCATCAGCGGTTACCACATTCGCGAGGCGGGCTCGACGGCTGCGCAGGAGCTTGCGTTTACGATTGCCGATGGGCTCGAGTACGTGAAATGGGGGGTCGAGCGCGGCTTGGATGTCGATGACTTCGCGCCGCGCCTGTCGTTCTTCTTCGATGTTCACAACGATTTCTTCGAAGAGATCGCGAAATTCCGCGCCGCGCGGCGGATGTGGGCACGACTCATGAAGGACCGGTTCAATCCGAAGGATCCGCGGTCCTTGATGCTGCGGACGCATGCGCAAACCGCTGGCGTGTCGCTCACCGCGCAGCAGCCATACAACAACGTTGCGCGTGTGGCGCTTCAGGCGCTTGCGGCGGTGTTGGGCGGGACCCAATCGCTTCACACCAACAGTCTGGACGAGACGTTCGCGCTCCCGACCGAAGACGCGGTCACTGTGGCGCTCCGCACGCAGCAGATCATCGCCGAGGAATCCGGCGTCACCAACACCATCGACCCGTTGGCCGGCAGTTACTTCGTCGAATGGATGACCGATCGCCTCGAAGAAGAAGCGATGGACTACATCCGCAAAATCGACGACTTCGGAGGCATGGTCGAGGCCGTCGAGCGCGGCTACCCGCAGCGCGAAATCGCCGCCTCGGCGTACCGCTTGCAGCGGCAAGTCGAAAGCGGCGAAAAGACGGTCGTTGGCGTCAACAAGTACGAACAAGACGAGCAACCCGACATCCCAACCCTCCGAGTAGACGAGTCGATTCAAAAAGAGCAAGTCGAGAGTCTGGCAAGGGTGAAGGCGGAACGCGACGGCGCCGCAGTCTCAAAAGCTCTAGCCACGATTGCCGAAGACTGCCGCACCGACCGCAACGTCATGCCGAGCATTGTCGAGGCGGCGAAGGCGTACTGTACCGAGCAGGAGATCTGCGACGTGTTCCGAGAGGTGTTC
>JAFDFW010000134.1 GCA_019309605.1 Deltaproteobacteria bacterium
GTCCGGATCCTCTTTGCATCCGCGGTCCATCCACATCGCGAGTCTCACTTGTTGGGAGGCGATCAGCATCCTCGCCATGAGCTCCGGATCATCATCGATGAGATAGCCGTCCGTGATGCACTGCCGGAACAGGCCTGCGGAAAGCTCTAAGCCCGCACCCAAGGCTTCGATTTGTTCGGGGCTTCGCAAGAGCTCGATGGTGGACCATGCGGTGACCTCCTGCAGCTGCATCTTGGTGAAGTCGCGATGGTCCATGAAGAAGGCAAGTTGCATCCTGGTCCCCGCGATGAGCGTATCGAGCGAAGAGGCATCTTTCTGGAAGATGCCTTGGGCAAGGCTCATGACCTCGTTCAATCGCCGACGGTTGACCGCACGGTAGATCTCCCACTTGGAGGGCAGGACGCTGTAGAGCGTGGTGAGCGAAACCCCTGCCTCGGCGGCGATCCGCTGCACCTTGGTGGCCTCGTAACCCACCTCCCCGAACACCCGCTCAGCCGCATCGAGAGCGGCCCCACGGTAGAGCTCGCGCTTCTTGTCCCGCAGAGATTCCTGGGCTTTTGCAGTTGAGGCCGTCATTGACACGTGTGGGTCGGAATGATAAGGGCGAAAATCAGAATGTCAATTCCGATTTCGCTGGAGAGCCGATCCGAGCCTATCGAGCAACCTACGCACATTCCGTGCGTTGACCCGGCGACGCGGGAGCCATTGGGCGAGGTGCGCATCGACTCCCCCGAGGATGTCGATGCCGTGGTCGCACGCGCGAAGGTCGCGCAGAAGGCGTGGCGCGAGACCTCGTTCGAGGAGCGCCGCAAAGTCATGCGCAAACTCCTCGCGTACACGGTCGACGACAAGGACGAAATTTGTCTCACGGTGCAGCGCGACTCGGGAAAGACGCGTGAGAACGCGCTGATGGGGGAGATCTGGCCGACCTGCGAGAAGTTTCGATGGATGATCAAGAATGGGGAGAAGCTCCTTCGCCCCGAACGGGTCTCTTCCGGTTTGTTGATGCACAAGAAGGCGCGGCTCGAGTACCACCCGCTCGGTGTCGTCGCCGCGATCATCCCTTGGAACTATCCGTTTCAGAACATCGTCAATCCGTTGATCCCCGCCCTGATGTCAGGCAACGCGATCGTGCTCAAGCCGTCCGAGTGGGTTGCTTGGTCGAGCACGAAGTTCATCGAGTCGCTCCGGGCCGTCATTGAAGAGGCCGGACACAACCCCGATCTCGTCCAAGCGGTGCAAGGATATGGACCGACCGGCGCCGCGCTTGCGCGCTCGGCTGTCGATACGATTCTGTTCATCGGCTCTGTGCGCAACGGGCGGCGGGTCGTCGAGGCCAGCGCGGAGCGGGTCATTCCGGTCGTCATGGAGCTCGGCGGTAAAGACGCATTCATCGTTTGCGACGATGCAGACCTCGAGCAGGCGGTGCATGCCTCGCTCGCCGGTTGCTACATCAATTGCGGGCAAAATTGCGTCGCTTCGGAGCGAATTCTCGTCTACGACGCCATCTACGACACATTCGAGCAGCGCGCCGCAGAGCTCGTCGGCAAATTTCGCCAGGGCAACAGCCGCGAGGGCGTCGTCGATGTCGGCGCGATCGTCACGCCGCTCCAGCTCGAGGTCATCGAGAAAGCCGTCGACGGCGCGGTCGCTCAGGGCGCGAGAGTCGTTGCCGGTGGCAAGCGAACGCTCGCCGACAAAGGCGACTACTTCGAGCCCACCATCTTGGCGGATGTCACGCCCGACATGGACATCGCGCAGGAAGAGGTTTTTGGACCGGTGATGCTGCTCATGCGAGTGCGCGACGACGCACACGCAGTCGAGGTCGCGAACGGGGTGTCCTACGGTCTGTCGTCATCGGTGTTCTCGAAGGACCGCGCGCGCGCCCGGAAGATCGCGTCGGATCTCGAAGCCGGCATGAGCGCGATCAACGAGTTCGCCGGCATCACGTACATGGCGCAGGATCTGACCTTCGGCGGCGTGAAGGCGTCGGGTTACGGGCGCATGAACGGGCGCGAAGGCCTGCGCTCGATGTGCAACATCAAAGCAGTGATCGACGACCGCATCCCAATGAACCAGGCCAACCGCGTCTTCCCCGTGGCCGACAAGGACTACGGCGTCTTCAGCGGCGTGATCGAGCTCATCTACGGGAGGGGCTTCGCTCAACGATGGCGTGGTTTCCTGAGGCTCTTAGGCCGAAAACGGTGATGAACGAGTACGACTACATCGTGGTCGGCGGTGGCTCGGCCGGATGCATCGTCGCGGGCGAGCTTGCCAATGACCCGAGCAACCGCGTGCTCCTTCTCGAGAGCGGACCGGCTGCCGAAGAGCATCCCGAAACCTTGATCGCCAAGGACTATAAAGAAGCCTTCATCAACGATGCCGTGATGGGTGAGCGCTTCGCCGTGCCCCAGGTGCACTCGGCCAATCAACGGACTTTCGCGGGCACCGGCACGGTCATGGGCGGCAGCGGTTCGGTGAACGCCATGGTCTATACCCGCGGGTCTCGCGAGGACTACGACGAGTGGCCCGACGGTTGGCACTGGGACGACAACGAAGACGACTTCCAAGCGATTGAGAGGATGCTGCGTCCCAATCGACGCCCAGCGACGAAGTGGACGGAGGCGTGCATCGCCTCGGCACTGGAGCACGGCTTCACCCAGAGAGAAGATCTGAACGACGGCAACATGAGCAACGCCATCGGCTACGAATGGATGTCGTACGAAGGCGAGGCTCGGCGAAGCTCGTATGTGGCGTTCATCAAGGATGCTGGTGAGCGCGCGAACCTCACGGTGCTCACCGGCGCACGCGCCCACCGCGTCGTGTTCACGCCGGAGAAGCGCACCAGGGCCGTGGAATTCGAGCACGACGGCGCGCTCAAGCGAGCGGGTGCCGCGAAAGAGGTTGTCCTGTGCGCCGGGGCGCTCGAGACCCCCAAGCTACTGATGCTTTCGGGCGTTGGCCCCAGCGAGCATCTGCGCGCGTTCGATATCCCGGTCGTTGCCGACTGCCCCTCGATCGGCGATCGACTTCACGATCATCCGAATGTGCCGGTGTTCTTCAAAGCGAAGAACGACATCGATTGCTTCTATCCCCAGCTCTACAGCTTCTTCCGGACGAACACCGACAGCGATCTGCCGGCCTCTCAAAGCGACACTTGCTACACGTATTGGCCCGCGCCCTCGGCGATGCGGCACATGATGCAGCGCATGCTTCCGCCAATGGTGATCCCACACGCGCTCTACGGCCCCCGGTCGCGTGAGGTGGTGCGGAAGATGGTGGGCGGGGCTTTCAAGATCGGCGCCCTGCAACGATTCACCGACCACTTGTTCGGCATCATCTTGATCCTCGGCAAGCCGAAAAGCCGTGGCACCCTCCGGTTGCAGTCCACCGACGTGAACCGCCAAGCCTTGATCGACCCAGCCTATTACTCGCATCCAGAGGATATGGAGACGATGGTGAAAGGCGTGCGGATCGCGCGAGCGATTGGCGGATCGAGCGGTCTTGCCGAATGGGGCGCCCGGGAACTCATGCCCGGCGAGCGTGTGAAGAGTGACGAGTCCATCGCGAAATACGTCCGGAAGAACACGATCACGACCTATCACTTCGCCGGGAGCTGCAGCATGGGGACTAGCGAAGCGCACGCCGTAGATCCTCAACTTCGCCTTCGGGGTGTGACTGGTTTGCGGGTCGCGGACGCCTCCGCGATCCCTTGGACTCCGGTTTCCGCCCTCAACGCGCCCAGCATGCTGATCGGTTACCGCGCCGCAAAGCTGCTTCGGAGCGGAGCAACCTACAAGTAGGTACGCTATTCAGCTGAATCCCCACGCAGGGACTGCCGTCGGACGATTGAGATTCTGCGAAGAGACGAGTGTCGAACCGCAGCGATTGCGTTAGTATCCGCCTCCCCCAGCGAGAACACCATGAGCAAAATCAAACCCGTCTTCGTCGCGCTCCTCGCAGTGAGCGCTTTCCTGCTGCCCGGAACAGTATCCACGCCGCAAGCGAACGCTGCATCGCCAATCGTCATCCGCTTCGCCTCTCTGGCGCCTGCCGGCTCAGGGTTCATGAAGGTCATGAAGGCTTGGAACCGGAGCCTGAAAGCCGGAACCGAAAACCGAGTCGAGTTTCGCTTCTATGGCGGCGGCAGTCAGGGCGACGAGCGCGACTTCGTCCGCAAGATTCGCGCGGGACAGATGGACGCGGCCGGCGTGTCGACAACCGGCATCGGATTGGTGGCGCGACCGGTCTTGGTGCTGACCGCACCGGGTTTGATCACCGAATACGAGCAACTCGAAAGGGCGCGGACCCAGCTCAGCGGCCGCTTCGAAAAGCTGATCGAGGACAACGGCTTCGTGCAGCTCAACTGGGGCGAAGCCGGGAAGCATCGCATCTTTTCGATCGAGGAGTTCGCCAAGCCGGAAGACTTGAAGTCGTTGCGCCCTTGGGCATGGAAGGACGATCCGGTCTTTGCCGAGTTCGTCAGCGCCATGGGTGCAAATCCCGTTCGAGTCGGAGCCAACGAGGTGTACGGCGGACTTCAAACGCGAATGCTCGACACAGTGCCCTGCTCGGCGCTCTTGGCGGTCGGCATGCAGTGGTACACACGCCTCAACTACATGGCCAAGCAGAACTTCGGGATCATCATTGGCGGCTCGTTCATGAAGAAAGAGAAGTTCGACGAGCTGACCGAGCACGATCAGAAGGTCCTGTTGGAGACCTCCGAGCGGGCCGCGAGAGCCACGGATAAGCTCAGCCGACGCGATGATCAGCGAGCGTATGAATCCCTGGTGAACCGAGGAATGAAGGTAGTGGACACAGCACCGCACCAGGCGGCCTGGGACGCCGCAGCAACACAGGCGCGCAAGAACCTGACAGGCCGCGTCTACAGCCAGAGCTTGCTAGACGCGGTGGAGAAGGTCGTGGGGAACTAGCATCGGTCCAACCTAGCCGAGCTCTTCATTCACGAATTGCAGCGTGAGCTGGTTGAAGAGCTTGGCATACTCGACCATCACCCAGTGGCCGCAGCTGCCGATGAGCATCGTGCGGGAGTTTGCACAACGGGTGGCGATCTTGGATGCGCCGCTTGAGGGGCAGAACTTGTCGTTGGCGCCCCAGAAGCATAGCACTGGGCACTGAATATCGGAGAGCCGCTCTTCCTGGTTGGTGACTCGGATGCGGGCGAGGTTGTCTTTGTGCTGGGTCATCGCGACTTGGTATCGCTCTTCGATGACCTCGTCTGTGATCTTAGATTCGTCGTGCAGTTGGAGCGCGAAGACCTTTCGCATCGTCTCTTTACTGATGCCTTCTTTGTAGAGGACGCGAATCATCGTTTTGATGCCCTCCATCTGCATGTAGGTCTCGCGTGCCTCGAGGCCGCCGGGGGCCATCAAGACGAGCTTCTCGACGAGCTCCGGGTAGTTGAGGGCCATCGTGATTGCGATCGCCCCACCCTGCGAGTTCCCCACCACGGTCGCTCGATCCACACCCAGCGCGTCCAGGAGTGCCTTGTACTGCGCGCCGACGTCGTCGAGGCTGAACGTTCCGTTTTCGGGCTTGGTCGAATAGCCGTAACCCATGGTGTCGGGCGCGATCGTCCGGTAACCATGCTCGGCGAGGAACGGATAGTTCCTCTTGAAATTGCTCCAGCCGCTCGCCCCCGGGCCACTGCCATGCACGAACAAGATGACGCCGCGATCGCCTTCGCCGGCCTCGTGATAGTGCATCGTGACGCCGTTGCCGACATCGGCGTACTTTCCTTCTGGGACCGCTTCTACGACCATGCTTCGAACCTCAAACTAGAACGTGCTCTAGCGCAACGGCGAGAAGCCGGTCAACCCTTCTTGTTGCGCGATTCCTTGGCGCGACGGTATGCCTTGGTGAGGAGCTGCGGCGGATGATGCCCCCAGTCGCTGACCTTGTCGTAGGTCGTGCTCTCCCAACCTTCGCCAACCTCGATGGC
>JAFDFW010000135.1 GCA_019309605.1 Deltaproteobacteria bacterium
CGTTTCCACATCCAGGGGATCACCAACCCAACCTATTTCGGGCTGTATGCACGCCGCCGCATGGACGCGTATGGCGCCACCCAGCAGGACTTCGCCCAGGTGAAGGTCAAGAACTCCAAGCACGGCCTTCACAACCCGAACGCGCGGTACCGCAAAGAGGTCGCGCTCGAAGATGTGATGAGCTCGGTGCTGGTAGCCGATCCGCTTCATCTGCTGGACATCTGTGCGACGAGCGACGGGGCCGCAGCAGTGGTCCTCTCGAGCATGGACTTCGCGCGGAAGCACACGACGAACCCGGTAAAGATCGCGGCTGTTTCGACGGTCACACCGGTGTACCCCAACAACATCATCGAGATGCCCCACCTCGCAACTGATTCGAAGGCGGGCGTGGGATTACCCGAGATCGGATTCAAAGAATCGATCGCGCACGGCGCCTACGAAGAAGCCGGGCTCGGTCCCGAGGACATGAGCCTCGCCGAGGTCTACGACTTGTCGACGGCTCTCGAGCTCGATTGGTACGAACAGATCGGCCTGTGTCCGCCAGGCGACGCCGAAAAGCTCTTGCGCGACGGCGAAACCACCATCGGCGGCCGAATCCCGGTCAACCCAAGCGGCGGCCTAGGATGCTTCGGCGAAGCTGTACCTGCCCAAGCGATCGCACAGGTCTGCGAGCTCACCTGGCAACTCCGAGGCCAGGCCGAGGGGCGTCAGGTCGAGGGCGCAAAGGCCGGGGTGACGGTAAACCAAGGGCTGTTTGGGCACGGTTCGTCGGTGATCTGCACCGTCTGAGTCAGCGACAGCGACAGCGACAGCGACAGCGACAGCGACAAGGTCAGTCTAGGGCGGCGAGCTCTTGATCGAGCCGCGCGTCTAGATTGAGATCCTGCGAGAGGGCTTCGACCGGGCGCTTCCTTGCGCCGTGCCCTCTGAACCTTCGAGCCATCACGACCAGCCAGAGCGTCGACAAAGCGACCGCGACGACCGGGATCAGCCAGCCGGACTTTACCGGCGGGATGCTCAGCTCAAAGCCTGGCACCCGCGCCTGCAAGCGGTTGCGGATCTCGGGCTCGGACGCGCCGTCCGCAACCCACCCGCGAATGTCTCGCCGCCACTCTCCGGCTTTGGGGCTCGGACAGGAGCTGAGCGTCTTCCCCGGACAGAAGGGGCTTGCTGTATTGCGCACGATCCCCTGCACCTGCCGACCCTGGTCCACCGTGCCCTCAGCAGGCACCGAAGCGCACCCGAAGGTGAACAGAAGCGCCGAGATCGCAGCGATACGCATCATCGCAAACTACATAAGCCCGCCTACCCCGAGCAGTAAGGTGGCAAATTGTCGCAGCCGCCAAACCGATCCGCGACACCGACGCTGACGCTGTCCCGGCCCTAAATAAGGATCCCCGCCACCGCCGCCGTCATCAACGACGCGAGCATCCCGCCGAACATCGCCCGCAACCCCAACCTCGCAAGATCATGCCTCCGCTCCGGCGCAATCCCCCCAATGCCCCCCAACTGAACCCCAATCGACCCGAAGTTCGCAAATCCGCACAGCGCATAGCTCGCGATCACAACCGTGCGCGGCGACAACTGTGCGACCCCTTCCGACAACGACTCGTAGAGGTGCAAGTACGCGATGAACTCGGTCAGGACGAGCTTCTCTCCGAGCAAGGTGCCCACAGTGGCGCACTCGGCGACGGGCACGCCGATCAGAAACGCGAACGGCCAAAAGATCCATCCGAGGATCTGCTGCAGCGTGAGGGGCTCCACCGCGGCGGCGCCCTGCAGCCCCATCCAATCGTTGTAGAGCTCGAATGGTAGACCCAGCAGCGCGTTGGTCAGCGCGATCAGGGCGATGAAGGCCAACAGCATGGCACCGACGTTCAAAGCCAGCTTCATCCCTACGTACGCGCCTCGGGCCGCGGCGTCGATCAGGTTCACGTCTGGGTTTTCGATCTCGGGCAAGACCTCCTCTGAAGCCTCGGGCTTCTCGGTCTCGGGCCACATGACCTTCGCGATCACGAGTGCCGCGGGGGCACTCATCACACTTGCGGCGATCAGATGCCCTGCAATGTCGGGAAAGACGTCCTTCAGTAGGCCGACGTATGCCGCGAGCACCCCACCCGCGACGGTCGCGAAGCCCCCGGTCATCACAGCCATCAATTCCGAGGTCGTCATCGTGCGGATGAACGGCGCGATCATGAGTGGCGCTTCGGTCTGTCCGACGAACGAATTCGCCGCAGCGGAGAGCGTCTCGGAGCCGGACGTTCGCATCGTTCGTCGCATGACCCACGCGAACGCCCCCACCAGCCGCTGCATGATGCCGAGGTGGTAGAGGATGGTCATCAACGACGAGAAGAAGATAATCGTGGGAAGCACATTGATCGCGATCGTGAATTTCTCCGACGCGAAGTCACCAAAGATAAACTCCGTGCCTTGTGCGGTGAATCCCAGCAACGCGATGACCACATCGTTCAAGATCGAAAACAAGCGAAGTCCAACGTCGGTCTTCATGACGAGAAAGCCAAACGACAGTTGCAATCCGATGCCCCATGCGATCACGCGCCAGGGCACCCGATCACGATGCTTGGAAAGCAGCCACGCGATCCCAACCATCGCAAACAGCCCAACCAGCGAAATCAACCGCTGCCAGAACGGAACCACCCCAACATCCGTGGTCAAAGCGGCCGACAAACAACCCATCGCGCCGGATACTAACCCTTTGAAAAAGGAGACTGTCCCCTTTTTTATTCGTAGGGGACGCTGAAGCGGGCGCGGTAGGGGGCGATCCGGGATTCTACGTCGTCTTTGGTCATGCCGAAGTCGGCCAGGGAGTATTTGTGGCGGCCGTATTTGTGCTGCTTGTTGACCTTACGGGAGGCTTCCATCGCCGAGCGGGCGGCCGGCGTGAGCTTGGCGCCGGCTGCTTCGTAGACACGTTCGACCTGAGGGATCGGGTCTTTGATCAGATCGTAATACGACACGTCGATGAAGCCTTTGTCCTTCACCCGGTCTCGGGTGGCCATCGTGCGGCGCGCCATATTTTCGATCTTGTGGAGCCAGTGCTTCGCCACTCGGTTCGGATCGACGTCATCGCTGAAGATCATCTGAAGATGGGTCAGCATGCTGAAGAGCGAGGGACTCGTCTTGAGGGGATCGCGATGCGTGTGCACGATTGTCGCGTTCGGGAACACCTCGAGGAGCGGATCCATGTATTCCTGATGGTGCGGCGTCTTGAGCACCCAGCGTACATCCTTGCCGATGCCAGGCCGTTGCCACTGCAGGTACTGCATCATCCGCTTCAACGCCTCGTACGCGGGAACGTGATCCTGCTCCTCCAGCCACTCGGAGTACGTCGGCACGTTCATCATCGCTTCAGGCGTGGTGGTCATGAACGCCTGCTCGAGCAGGATCACCTCTTCCTCGGGCGCGTCCGGCTCAGCCGGGTGAATCGCGAAGAACCCGGGCGACATGTACTTGAGCCCCTTGGCGGCCGCCGCTGCCTGCGCGAACCGCGGGTCCTTCTTCCGCCCGGATGTCTGCTTCGGTGGCGCGGGGTTGATGGCCTCCCAGGACGCAAGGGAACGAATCGCGGGGTCCCGCGCGATCAAGCGCTGCAGCATCGTCGTTCCGGTGCGGGCCAAGCCTGCCACGACGATCGGCGCTTCGACGGAAATGTCGAGGATCTCGGGATGCTGCTTGATCGTGTTCTGGGTGACGAGCTTGTTGGCCAACACGCCAATGATGCGGCCGCGAATGATCATGTGACCGACGGGATTGAGCGCAGCCTCTCGATTGATCGAGTCGACCAACACTTCCAAGGGCTCGAGAAACCCCTCGTCTCCGAAGTCGTGCAGTCCCATTTTGCGCTGCGCGTCCGCTAACACGTCGCCCACGGTGATCGGCCTGCCGCCGATGCCGACGCCAGACAGCAGGCGCCCGACCCGATTGGCAATCGCGATCGCGGCAGGACGGTACGGCCGGTCGAAAGTACTCGTGATTTCGCTGGCAGGCATCGAAGGCGTCAAATCTCTGAGAGCTTCACCACTCGCGTCTGTGGTTCGGGGTGCTCATTCGAGCGCACCCACCGCCAACACATCGTGCCCTCTTCATGGCCGACCGTGTCGATCCAATTGTCGAAGCCCTTGTTCTGCGCCGCAACCACCACTTGCACCGAGCCATCCGGCCGATAGTTCGCCGTGTGCTTGTTCACGTGGATCGGGTAGTAGCGGTAATCGAGTGATTCCATCCAGTAGTTGTTGAGCTGGAAGTTCCAGTGCTCGCACTCCGGGGGTGTTGCCTCGATCACCAGCGCTTCATCGGGCGCCAGCTTCCAGTAGCTGTGGTAATAGGCGATGTCCGGCACGCCGCCCGCCTGGTCGGACACCTCTTGTGGCATCCGGGGAAGCTTGTTGGTGGTCTTCTTGAAGTTCTCCGCCCAACTCGCGAACATCATCGCGGCGCCCGCGACGAGGCCGGCTGACGTCGTCAGGCCCTCCGCGCACTTCACCGGGTCGAACGGCGACGGCTGCCCGTCCCCGCCGATCCGCTCGATCTGAAGGTCGGCAATCGTTTCGTTCTCCCGATCTAGGAACGTTTGCCGGACGATGAGCGTACCGGTCTCTTTCTCCATCGGGAGCCAGTTACCTCGCTTCTCTTCCGTGCTGAGAATGATCTCGAAGGTCCCGTCCGGCTCAATCTCGAGCGACGACGCTTCGAGATACCCGGTCGGCGGCATGCCACGGCCCTGCCCGTAGTTGCCGGTCTGCGTGAAGAAGCCGAGATAGTGAACGGAGCCGCGATTTCCACGAATGCGATACTCGTACTCACCGCTGATCGACGCGTTCTGGTAGTAGTTGTCGGGATGGTCGGCGCCCATCTTCGCTGTCTCGTGCACCACACGCTGCAGCACAGGCGCAAGCGGGTCGTTGTGCTCGACGAATGTCTGCAACGCCGCGCGCGCAATCCGGCTCAGGTATCGGAAGCCTTCCATCCGATTCATTGGGTCGCTCGGCGTGTTCGGTCCGAGCACGACGTTCCCCGCCATCTTCAAGGTGTCGCAGAACCGGTTCCACACCGTCCCGTCGAGGATCTCTTTCTCTGCCTGGCTCAAGTCGTCAGTCATTCGGTCTTCCTAAATCACGTGGTGCCTACGAAGGAGATCCTCGGTTTTGCTCCACAGTAGCGCACCATTGTCTGGGTCCATCGCGGCTTCCGATGGGTCCTTGATTCGCAGCATGTGCATGTATTCGCCAGTCTTCTCGCCCATTTCACCGGACGCAACGAGGTAATCGACGGGGATTGAAGCCTTCTCGGGCTTCTGGAAGAACAAGGCCATCGCCGGCTTGAGGATGGGCTTGAGCCAAGTGGGTGCCTCACGCGCCATGTTCGAGTTGACCGCACCAGGGCAAATGGCGTGCACACAGACATCTGGGTTTTCACCGTTGCCGCCAGGGTTGAGGCGCCTCGACAGCTCTTGGAAGTACGTCGTCAGGTGCAACTTGCTGAGGCCGTAGTACTTCACGCCATCCGACACGCCGTACTCGATCGGCTCGCCGAAAGTGTCGAAGTCGATCGGGATCGAGCTCCGGTGGGTCTCAGACGAGACGAAGATCACCCGTGGTGGGTCCTCGGCGCGGGAGTTGTCGCCATAGACGGCGTTCGGGATGATACCGTCGTGGAGGAGCCTATTGAGCACGACGAACTTCGCCAAGAAGTTCACCGCGAACATCAGCTCCAGACCGTGCTTGCTCCGTCGCGAAGTCACAGGCACGACACCCGCATTGAACACTGCGGCGTCCAGTGTAACGTTTCGATCACGCAATGCGTCGCAGAAGGACGCGATCGAATCGAAGTCGCTGAGGTCGACTTGGATCATCTCAACCTTGTCGCTGCCGCTCTCGGCGCGAACGTCTTGTCCCGCTTCCGGGATCCCGCTGCGGCACGCCATGATCACGTGGACCAAACACGTTCTTCCGTCGAGTCGCGCGCCGCGGGGCACCGGTGCCACTTTCGGATCTTTGTTTCGCTGATCGAGCACCCAGCTCAGGACGGCGGTGAAGGGGTTGCCGTGGGTCCTATCGGCCATAGCGAACGCACTGTAGGGAACTCGGCTCGGCTGTCAACGCGAGCCCGTAATTTGCAGGTATTCCGCAACTGCGGGCCCCAGCCCGGTGAAAACAGCCCGCGCCATCAGGGCGTGCCCAATCGAGACCTCGTCGATGTGCGGCAAGGTCAGGAAGGTCGGCAGGTTTGCGAGGTCGAGGTCATGC
>JAFDFW010000823.1 GCA_019309605.1 Deltaproteobacteria bacterium
GAGTGACAACCGGTGCAAGCGTCGGGCGCGCCGATCTGTTTAGCGAGCGCGGGACGTGGCAGCCCGAAGCGATGGTCTGCGCGGTCATCGATCACCATGTACGTGCGCTGCGGCATGTGGCAGTCGGTGCAAAGGCTGCCTTCGGTGCCAGGGTCGTGAAAATGATGCTCCGGGACGTCATAGGTCTCGGCTTTGTGGCACCGGGTGCACAACGCGTTGCCCTCCGCTCGGAGGTTCCCGCTGTGCCCGTCGTGGCAGTCGCTACAGACCACGCCCGCCGCGTGCATCCTGCTCTGCAGGAACGACCCGTAGACGTAGACCTCGTCACGGCGAGGCGATAGCGGTCGTGATAGCCCGGTCCCTTCCCGCCGAGGTCGGCGCGCCGCGAATGACAGGGCGCGCAGGTCGACGTTTCATCGCTTGGCTGCGAGGTGGCAAGGACGGCGATGTTGCCCCCTTCGACGAACGACCACTTTCGCTTTTCAGGTGGCGGGAGACGGCGGTCGAAGCCGGTATTGGACGGGCGGCGTTTGGCCTTCGTCTCCTCGAGCTCGACGTGTCGCGAACCTGGCCCGTGGCACGCCTCACAACCCACGTTGATCTCGAAGTACTCGGTGGAGTAGCGCTTCGACGCGCGATTGTAGTTCTTCTTCACCGCGGTCGAATGGCAATCGGCGCACGCGTAGTTCCAGTTGTAGCTCGGCCCGGTCCAGTGCAGCGGATCGCCAGGCTCGATGTACTCATCGGGTTGCAGGTGGAACCAACGCTGACCGCCCTCCCCCTTTGGGCGCGTATCCCACGCGAACAAGAACGACTGCAAACGCCCCGGCTCCACCTCGACCAGGTACTGCTGCATCGGATCGACGCCGAACGTGTAGATCACCGGAAAGCGAGCGCGCTTGCCGTCCGCCCCCAGCGCTTCGATCGCAAAGGCATCGCCATCACGAACGAACCGCGTCGTCTCCTTGTAGTACTTCACCGTGACGTCATCGAAGTCGCCCCGCACGGTCTCCGGCGTCGCCTTCTGCATCGCCAGGTCATGGTGCGAGCCGGCCCAGCCCTCGTGCTCGGCCTCATGACAAGAAGCGCAGGCCTCCGTCCCGACATACTCGGCAGGCCCAGCAACCACAGGCACCGGAGCCACAGGCTCGGTCTCAATAACGATCTCTTCCGCCTTCTTACTGCATGCGGACGCGACGACCCCGAGCACCGCCAACAAAATCAAAGCAAGCCCGAATCTCATACCCCGCGGGGTCTAGCGCGTATCGGAAAAAAAGGCATCCGGCAAAAAGGGGTCTGGCCCCTTTGCGCAGGATAGTATCGGGGGGTGGAGGTTACTCGGAGCAGCGCGGTTCGGGTCGTGCGATTCTTGGTGGGGCTGTTCTTTCGTCGGGTGGAGGTGGCGGGGATTGAGCACGTGCCGGCGACGGGCGGGGGGATCCTGATCGCTTGGCATCCGAATGGGCTGGTGGATCCGGCGCTGATCATCAGCTGCTTTCCACGACGGGTGGTGTTCGGGGCTCGGCATGGGCTGTTCAAGTGGCCGGTGGTCGGGCGTCTCATGGCCGCGCTCGGCACGGTTCCGATCTTTCGGGCTTCCGACTTGAAAGATGCCACCGACGAGACGCGGCGGAACGCGAACAGGAAAAGCCTCGACGCGATGGCGCAGGCAGTGTGCGATGGCGGCTTCGCGGCGCTATTTCCCGAGGGCGTCAGTCACGACGACCCGTTTCTTCAGGAGCTCAAGACCGGGGCCGCACGGCTCTACTACCGCGCCAAGCAGCTCTGTGACGAGAATGGTGTTCCGCCGGTGATCATCCCGGTTGGTCTTCATTACGACAACAAGACCGCATTCCGGTCGAACGCCCTCGTCGAGTTCCACGCACCGATGGAGCTGCCGGAGGAGCTCTTAGCGCCGATCCCTGAGGACGACGACGAAGCACTACGCGCTCGAAGCAGCGAGCTGATGCACTTGCTCGAACCGGTTCTTCAAGAGGTGACCCATGCGACCGACAGCTGGGAGCTCAACCAGCTGATGAACCGGGCGCGGTCGCTCATGCGGGCGGAGCGGGCCAAGAGAGCGGGTGTGAATCTCAAAGCGCCGGACATGGTCGAGCGCACGCTGGGCATGGCAAGGGTCTGGACG
>JAFDFW010000136.1 GCA_019309605.1 Deltaproteobacteria bacterium
TCCCGAAATTTCCAGGAACCCCGCCGAACTCCAGCTTCTGTTTCTGCTCGCTCATCGGCGGGACTGTAAATCAAAAACCGGGCAGCGCGAAGCAGAGCTTTCCAAGCCGCGAGACTTCGCGTATCACAGGATCATGCGGCTTAGGCGGAAGGTCTGCCTGTTAGGCGCTCCCGGCGTCGGCAAGACGAGCCTCGTTAGACGATTCGTAGAGCGGCGGTTCGACGCGGAGCACGAGTCGTCGATCGCGATGGTGATTTCCAAGGGCACGGTGGAGCTGGGCGGCATTTCGCTCGAAATGATGCTCTGGGATCCCGAAGGCAGCGAAGCCTGGGGCCAGTACAACCGCTCCTTCATCTCGGGCGCTTCGGGTCTGATGTTCGTCGTGGACGCCACCAAGCCGCGAACGCTCGACCATCTCCTGGAGGCGCAGAGCAAGGGTCGCGGGTTCATCGGGTCGCGTCCGGCCGTTCTCATCGTGAACAAGGCCGACTTGACCCAGGACTTCGCTCTGACGAAGGCTCAAGTCGACGCAGCGAGCAAGCTCAACTGGCACCTCCTTCAAGCGAGCGCGAAGTCCGCCGACAACGTCGACGAGGCGTTACGAGGCGTTCACGAAGCTCGCTGAATTAATGGTTGACGTCAGAAAGGCGTCCGCATGAGTGGGTTTCATGGCGGACCATGTGATCACGGGCTGTCGTCGGGCGGTGATGGCAAGGACTCCCTCCTCGACGACGGGCCCCAGGTGCCGACGCGTGGAAGCATCTGGTAAAGGAGCCAATGATATGTGCTCCGAGGGAGGATCCGGCGAAGCACCGAAAAGCCGAACGCATCGAGGGTCGCAGGCACGCGTAGTGGGGGACGCTTTCGCCTCATCGTCTTGAGGACGACGTTAGCGACCGACTCCGGCGTGGCGCCCGAGGCCTTCATAACTTTTGCGATGAACGGCGCCATGTTCACGTAGTGCTCGTGATAAGGCTCCGCCAGCTCGTGTTCCGAGCGATCGCTCTTGGGCGTGTACCGAACCTTCTGGAAGCCGTCGGAATGGACGAAGCCGGGCTGCACCAGGCTTACGCGAATCCCCCAAGGTCGAACCTCGTACCAAAGCGCCTCGTGAGCTCCTTCGAGCGCGAACTTCGACGCGCTGTACGCTCCCATCGTCGGCATCGCCATCATGCCGCCTACCGAGCTGACCGTGATGATGCGTCCGGCTCGCTTTGCGCGCATCCCAGGAAGCACGAGTCGGATGAGCTCCATGGGCGAGCGGAAGTTCACATCCATTTGGGCGAGGCGCTCGCGCTCATCGACGTGCTCCACCACCGCGCGATAGGAGACCCCTGCATTGTTGATGAGAACGTCGACGCCGCCCCAGTCGCGGTCGGCCTCGGCAATGATCGCTTCGCGTTCTTCTGCGTGCGTGACATCGAGGGGACGAATTCGAACGTTGCTCGACTCTCCGATCGCATGGACATCAAAGCGCGCCAGCGACCCTTTTCGCGCGGTGAGGAATACCCGGCACTTCGTTCGGACCAGGGCCCGCGCCATGGCAAGGCCGATGCCTGTGCTAGCGCCCGTGACCAGGACCGTCTGTTCCGACTCCATGCGGGTTTGAGTTTATAGGTGTCGGCCCTTACACTGGAAGCGCCTTTTGAAGGCAGGGGAGGTCGCGATGGGTTGGTTGCTTGGTTTGCTGGTGCTCGCTCTGGTGCTGATTGCCTGGTTCGTGGGCATTTACAACGCCCTGGTCAATCTTCGTAACCGCTTCAAGAATGGGTTCGCCCAAATCGACGTGCAGCTCAAGCGGCGGCACGATTTGATTCCCAACCTGGTCGAAACGGCGAAGGGGTTCCTCTCGCACGAGCGCGAGACGCTGGAAGCCGTGATCGCGGCGCGAAACTCCGCGGAGGGGGCCCGAACGCGGGCGGCTGCAGATCCCGGGGATGCGCAGGCGATGCAAGGCCTTGCGAACGCAGAAGCGGGGCTGAGCGGCGTGCTCGGCCGTTTCTTCGCGCTCTCTGAGGCCTACCCCGACCTCAAGTCGAACCAGAACATGATGCAGCTCTCCGAGGAGCTCTCGACCACCGAGAACAAGATCGCGTTCGCACGACAGTCCTTCAACGATGCGGTCATGCGCTACAACAACAAGTGCGAGATGGTGCCGTCGAACCTGGTGGCCAGCATGTTCGGGTTCAAGCGCGCCGAGTTCTTCGAGGTCGAGGCCGAAAGCGAGCGCGCTCCGGTCAAAGTTCAGTTCTGAGCCATGGACTTCTTCGAGGAGCAGGCCCTCGCGCGTAAGCGCACTCTAAGGTTGGTGCTTCTCTTCGCGGTTGCCGTCGCGGGCGTCGTCGTCGCGGTCTACATCCTCTCGATGATATTCTACACGGCGGGGGCGTCAGATTCAGCTGGCGTCGCGTACGTGACCGGCGACTACGACAACGTGGGCAAGCTTGCTCTGTCTGTCTGGAACCCCGGCGTGTTGCTCTTTGCACTCGGCAGCACGACCATCGTGATCGGCTTGGGGTCGCTCTACAAGATTGCCCAACTACGCGACGGCGGCCCCGCCGTCGCCCTGAGCCTCGGCGGTCGAAAGCTCGACTGCGACTCGATCAAGCTCGAGGAGCGCCGCCTCCTGAATGTCGTCGAAGAGATGGCCATCGCATCCGGTGTACCTGTTCCCGAGGTGTACGTTCTCGACCGGGAGCCCGGCATCAACGCGTTTGCTGCGGGAAACACCACGAGTGACGCAGTCATCGGCGTGACGCAAGGCACTCTCCAGCTGCTCCGTCGCGACGAGCTTCAAGGCGTGATTGCGCATGAGTTCAGCCACATCCTCAACGGAGATTCTCGCCTCAACCTTCGTGCCATCGGGCTCCTGCATGGGATCTTTCTCCTCGCGCTGATCGGCCGATTCCTTACCCGTGGCGCCATGCACGGCAGGAAGAAAGGAGGGAGCGGTGTGGCGCTCGTCGGGCTTGGCCTGCTGGCCATCGGTTCGATCGGCGTGTTCTTCGGGCGCATGATTCAGAGCTCGATTTCGCGACAGCGGGAGCTCCTCGCCGATGCATCAGCGGTCCAGTTCACCCGCGACACCGATGGCCTGGTAGGCGCTCTCAAGAAGATCGGCGGCGCGGCGCCTCGCTCTTACCTCGACACTCCGAAGGCCGATGAAGCGAGTCATATCTTCTTTTCGGATGCGATTCGTCGGCTACGGTTGTTCGCTGGCCTCTTCCGCACGCACCCTCCGCTCGGGGATCGCATCCGCAAGCTGGAGCCCCAGTGGGATGGGGAGTTCACCGAAGTGGGTTTGCCGGACCTCGCGACAGGGATGAGCACCCCCCCTGATGCGCCGGAGGGCCAGGTCAACGCGTTTGCCGAGGCGCCGACAGAGGAAGCGGTGAGCCAGGCGATCGAGCACATTGGGAGCCCGCGTCCCGAGCAGATCACGTTCGCACGCTCCCTTCACGCGGCGCTCCCCGAACTTTGGATTCACGCGGTTCACCAAGCGCCAATGGCCCAGGCGATGATCTTCGGACTCTTGCTCGCGCAGGACGAGGTGCTCCGCGGCACTGAGCTGATGAGCGTGGCGGAGCTCACCGACCCGCAAACCGCCGACCTGACGCTTCGGTTTCACTCCGAGGCCGGCGACCGTTCGTCCGCCGAGAAGATCGCGCTAGTCGACATGGCGATTGCGACCTTGCGCGGATTGTCTCTCGCTGAGTACGAGCGCTTTCGCGAAGTCGTCGACGCGTTGATGCAGAGTGATCGGCGAATCGACCTCTTTGAGTACACCCTCAGCCGGATGATCCAACGGCATCTTGCGCGGAGCTTCGAAGGCACTGGCCCGACGCCGCTCCGGTTTCGATCGCTGACTGCGCTCCTCCCCGACGCACGGGTTTTGCTCGCGACGCTGGCGCGAGTCGGTAGTCGAACGGAAGACGAAGCCGAGCGCGCATTCCGGCACGGCGCGCAGACGCTTCAGCTGAAAGAGTCCGCCCTAGCGATCCCGACTTCAGGCGAATGTACCTTGGCCTCGGTCGACCGTGCCCTGCAACGCTACGATGCGGCCGCGCCCGGGCTAAAGAGAAGCCTCATGCTGGCCTGCGCCGCCGCAGTCATGGCCGACGACGAGGTCACCGATCGCGAGGCCGAGCTCATTCGCGCCATCGGCGATGCGCTCGATTGTCCCGTGCCCCCTTTTGTGCAATCGAAGTAAGACCATGGAGACACTAAGCGTCTACGAGACCGACGACGAGGTGCAGGCCCTGGCCCTGCAGGAAGCACTCGAGTCCAAGGGCATCGCCGCGATCTTGCTCAACCACCGGGACACGGCCTATCCGGGAATTACGGACCGGCAGCGGCACGGGACGGAGATCCGCGTCGAGCGCGATCAGGTCGAGAAGGCCACTCAAATCATCGAGGAATTCCTAGCGGCCCAGCCGGTAGAAGGGCCTCCGATAGCGCCGCCCCCCGATTCCGAGCCCGCACCCGGCCTTCGTGGGCCCGGCTGGCTGGTCATCACTTTGTTAATGCTGACTTTGTTGGGTGTCGCGGCCTATATACTAAATGCCAATTGAGCCTTGGCGCGCCGTCGGTTCTGGGCTATAAGTTAACGGTTAGTAAAGGAAGCTCACGATGGCCGGCACGGATACCTACACCCTCAAGGAGCTCGCAAAGCTTCTCGCCTGGAACCCCGCTCACTGCAAAGTGATCCTCAAGCAGCTAGGCGCAGACCCGGCGGGCCAGATCGACAATGAGACTGCTGCCAAGGTGGCCGAAAAGGTTCATCGCCCCTGGCCGCCCAAAGCTGCCTAACTCGCGCCTCGTTGCTCCGGCGCTGCGGCCCGTTCGCCGATAGCGTCGACAAGCCCTGAATGTCTCTGCGCTCTTCGTTCAAGAGCTGCGGCGACGACCTGTTTCGGACCGACGAGCCGCACGCGTTTCCGAGCGCGGCTCACTGCTGTGTAGAGAAGCTCTCGGGTGAGGAGCGGCGCGTCTTCTTCCGGGAGAACGATCAGCACTTCGTCGAACTCCGAGCCCTGTGCTTTGTGGACGCTGAGCGCGAAGGCGTCGGCGTACCGCGGCAGCCGGGCCTCGGCGATCTCGCGAAAGCCATCCGCGTCGCTCGGCAGCGCTGCGGTTGGAGGCTCGCGGTTGACCAGCATCGCAAAGTCGCCGTTGTACACGCGCAGCTCGTGGCTGTTCTCCTCGATGATGATCGGTGTGATCTGTGGCGTGCCGGTCGCCGGGGCCGGGAGTCGCTCCTGAATCGCCGCCCCTAGCCTCCGGGTTCCAATCGCACCTCTTCGAAACGGGCTCAGCATCACATAACGTGCGCGTAGCGCGAAGTGCTCTACCGGGTCGAGCGTGGCTAGAGTCTTGGTCCAGTGCGCAGCCGCGCGATCGAGCTCAGCCTGCAAGCCGGCAGAGGAGCTCCAGACGACGTCGTCCGCGCCGGCGTCCAGCAAAGCGTCCAAGGTCGCCCCGTCCCCGGTTCGGATTGCAGCGACCAGTTGGCCGAGGGGCTGTCTGTCGTCGTATCGGTAGGTCTTCGTCAGCTGTGTGACGCGGTCATGCCACCAGGTGTCTGTGCTTGCGCTAACCAGGTCGCGAAGAACCGAACCTGCCTCAACCGAGCTGAGCTGGTCGGGATCCCCGACGATCAAGAGAGTGGCCTCGCGGGGCGCTGCGTTCAGCAATTGCCGCATCAATCCCAGGTCGACCATTGATGCTTCGTCGATGATGATGACGTCCGCTTCGAGTGGGAGGTCGGCACTCCTTCGGAAGCGCATTCCGTCGCGCTGCATTCCGAGAGCGCGGTGAAGCGTCGTCGCTTGTTCTGGAATCTCCTGGAGAATCTCTTCCGGGGCCTGAATCCGCGTCTTCGCTTTGCGCACGGCCTCGCCGAGGCGAGCCGCGGACTTCCCGGTCGGCGCGAGCAGCATCACTTTCGGCGCAGCGTTCGTGTCGTGCAATCGCCCCTGAATGATCAGCGCTACGATGGCCGCCACCGTCGTCGTCTTGCCGGTGCCCGGCCCGCCGCAAAGAAGAGAGACCCGATGGCGAAGCGCGTTTCGGGCCGCGCGGCGTTGCAACGAATCCGGATCGCCGGGAAACAATTCGCCGAGACTCGCTTCGAGCCAGGGCGCGTCATCCGCGATGATGGGGGGCAGGGCGGACCGCGCTGCGAGCTCCTGGGCGATGTCCTGTTCGAGCTGCCAGTAGCGACGCAGGTAGAGCCGACCGGCGGCATCGAGAACGAGTGGACCCCCTTCGGTGAGCCGGCTCTGCTTCAGCGTCTCTTTCCACGCGGTCCCGTTAGGTAGCGCATCGGGCTGCGCGGACTCGTTCGGCCAGACCTCCTCGGCCGACATCCCGACCGGGAAGCAGCTGTGTCCCCGGCGAACGTTTCGGCTGGTGAGCGCGATCGCGAGCTCGACCTGTGGAACTCATCAGCTCCTCCCAACCAGCGGTCGACGGCGTTCAAGAGCTCGGCGGGCTGACGGTCGAAGAACACGCTCGACCCTGCGCTCCGTGGACCACGCATCCCGCGAAGAAACAGAAAGAGAGCACCGCCCCATTGCGTGGCTGGATCATAGCCGGCGACTCGTTGCCTCAGATAGCGATGGGCCGCTGCCGTGTAGAGCTGTGCTTGGAGCAAGTAATGAGTACGCTGAACCGCTTCGTTGATCGTATCGGGCTCGTACGTTGGAAGCGTGTTGGACTTGTAGTCGGCGACATACCAGCGGCCCTGCCACTCGAACATCAGATCGATGTAGCCACGCAGGAAGTGTTGCAGCGTTTGTCCGCTGACTTCCGCAAGGCGCTCGCAGTAGCGAGGGGCGGCGGCCGGAGCGCCGTGCTGACTCAGGATTCTGGCGAGATCCGGAAGCTTCGCCCGGTTTACATGGAGCGTAAACTCGAGTTCGCGGAGCTGGACGTCCCTGACGAGATCCATCAGGCGCGGTGCCTCGGGCTTACTGGTGAACGGCGTGGCTGCGACCGAGAGCAGGTCGCGCTGGACATCAGGACCGAGCGCGCTGTCGAACCCAAACGCACGCAGCTGTCGCTCGATCAAGTGCTCGGTTTCGAGCGCGTCGAGCGTCTGGAAGTCAGCGTGCTCCAGAACAGAGTGAAGAAACAATCCAGTTCGCACGCCGCCCGGCAAGTTTGCAAAGAGCGCGCTCTCTCGTTCAGCGGGCTGAGTCGCAGGTCGGGGCCCCGGGGTCTTTTCGTCGTGCCCGGTGAGGCTGGTGAAGCTCGCGATGCGTGCGGCGTAGCTGAAGTAGCGCTCCTGCTTCCGTGCCGAGAGCGCCTCGGTCGAAATCCCGTGCTGGTGCGCCGCCGCTCGTTCCTCGTGCGCGGAACGCCAGCCGACTGTGCCGGATGCCTTGGCGACGAACTCCTCGACGCCCTTTCGCATTCCGTCCTCGTCGAGCTTGAGCGGGCCATCAGAGCCGTGGAGCAAATAGCCCAGCGCAGCGTTCTTCCAGCCCTTGGCGGCGCCCCAATAGAGCGTGCAGCGATACTTTGCGCGGGTTACCGCCACATAGAGTAAGCGCAGGGCTTCCGACGATTCCTCTCGGGCGCTCGCCTCCTTGTGTGCCTGCAACTCCTCGGAGCCCAGGTCGACTTTGACGTTCCCCTGCGCGTCGTGGAACTTCACCGCGACGTCGCTGAAAGGGATGGGCCAAGGGAAGGGGCAGTACACGATCCCGTACTCGAGCCCCTTGCTTTTGTGAATGGTCGAAACACGCACCGCGCCGGCATCTGCATCCGGACGTTGTTGAAGGTCTTCCGAGGCCACCGCGCTCTCGCCAGCGCCATCTTCCGCGAGGCGGCGGAACCACTGCATGAGCGCGACCGGGTTGCGGCCGCGCTCGCGTTCTCCGCGCAGCAGGAGTTCTTCGACATGCAGCAAGTCGGTAAGTACTCGGCGCGCGGCGGGGCGCTTCGCGATCGAGGCTTCCGCCTGCGTGCTGCGGAGCATGTCCTCGAGGAAGGGCACGACGCCTAGGCCGTGCCAGAGTTCGTTCCAGTTGTGAAAGCGCGACACCCATTCGGACCAAGGTTCGTCGCCCATCGTCGCCAGCTCGTATGGAGATACGCCAAGAAGTGAGGTCAGAAGTGCGCGTCGCAACAGGGACGAGTCTCCGGGCATTAGAGCGGCTTCGAGCACAGCGCCGAGGTGGCAGGCGATTTCGGTGCCGAGGACGCTCGAGCCGCCGTCGAGCGACACCGGGACGTTGAGCACTCTGAGCGCGTCCGTCACCGCAAGAGCCTGATTGTTGCTGCGGCAGAGCACGGCGATGTCCCCGGGCTCGACGGGTCGGTCTTCGACCTGCGCGTCCGACTCGAGCAGGAGCGCGATCTCGTTCGCGACGATAGGCGACACGGCCGCCGCGAGACCACCCTTGAGCTGGTCTCCTTCGAGAAAGACGACTTCCATGGACGGGTCCAAGCTGGTCCGGCGCTCCTCGTGGAAGGGGATCGCTTCGTCCATGTCGATT
>JAFDFW010000824.1 GCA_019309605.1 Deltaproteobacteria bacterium
TGGCGCACTCAAACAGCAGGTGCGTCAGGTGATCGGCCCGATCGCGACGCCGGATGAGATCCGCGTGACGCACGGTCTTCCCAAGACCCGATCCGGAAAGATCATGCGGCGAATACTCCGCAAGATCGCAGCCGGTGAAGGCGACCAACTCGGAGATATTTCGACCCTCGCCGACCCAAGCGTGGTCGAGGCGCTGTTGCAGAAAGATTGAGAGCCGCCAGCGGCGGAGAAACGGAACCCCCATGACGGAACAGCCGAACAACAACGACAACGCGCAACGCTACTGGGCAAGAAACCTGCGCCTCTTGATCATTTTCCTCGCGATCTGGTGGGTCGTCTCTTACGGCGCGGGCATCCTTTTTGTGGATGCTCTCGACGCCTTCACCATCCCGGGTACCGGATTCCCGCTTGGCTTCTGGTTCGCTCAGCAGGGTTCGATCTACGTGTTCGTCGCCCTGATCTTTATCTACTCATGGTTGATGAACAAGCTCGATAAAGAGTTTGACGTTACAAGCTCGATAAAGAGTTTGACGTTCACGAGGACTAATCGTTCGAGTCATAGAAGGAGAGAACAATGGACGTAAAGACTTGGACATTCCTCATCGTTGGCGCAACCTTTGCGCTCTATATCGGTATCGCCATCTGGTCTCGGGCGAACACGACGAGTGACTTCTACATCGCAGGCCGAGGAGTCCATCCGGTAGTCAACGGGATGGCAACCGGCGCGGACTGGATGAGCGCGGCGTCGTTCATCAGTATGGCGGGCTTGATCTCGTTCATGGGGTACGACGGAGCCGTCTACCTGATGGGCTGGACGGGTGGCTACGTGTTGCTCGCGCTCTTGTTGGCGCCCTATCTTCGAAAGTTCGGTAAGTTCACGGTCCCTGACTTCGTTGGAGACCGGTATTACTCGAACGCAGGCCGCATCGTCGCCGTCGTCTGCGCGGTGTTCGTTTCGTTTACGTATGTCGCGGGTCAGATGCGCGGTGTCGGCGTCGTCTTCAGCCGATTCCTCGAGGTCGATATCAACATCGGCGTCGCAATCGGCATGGCGATCGTGTTCTTCTACGCGGTTCTCGGCGGGATGAAGGGCATCACCTACACCCAGGCGGCTCAGTACTGCGTCTTGATTTTCGCCTACCTGGTGCCTGCGATCTTCATCAGCATTCTGCTCACCGACAAGTACATTCCGCAGATCGGATTCGGCTCACTCCTGGCCGGCGACATCGGCTCTCGCATTGCCGGCGGAGAGGCCATCACCCTGATGGATAAGCTCAATGAGCTTAACACCGAGCTGGGCTTCGCAGAGTACACATCGGGGAAGAAGTCCACACTGGACGTCTTGTGCATCACGGGCGCGCTCATGGCGGGCACAGCCGGGTTACCCCACGTCATCGTGCGCTTCTACACGGTGCCGAAGGTGCGCGACGCTCGTATCAGCGCAGGCTGGGCGCTCTTCTTCATCGCGCTCCTCTACACCACCGCTCCCGCGGTCGCTGCCTTCGCACGCGCAAACCTGCTCAACACGGTGAGCGAGGCCAGCTACGCGGAGGTCGAGGGCGAGAAGTCGATTCCCCAGTGGTTCAAGACCTGGGAAGACACCGGCCTCCTTGCCTGGGTCGACAAGAACAACGACGGCAAGGTTCAGTACGTGGCCGGCGCAGCGCTGGCGGGTAAGCCCAAGTTTACCGCGGCCGCCGACGGTACCGTGGCCCGAGGCGCGCACGGCGAACGCCTTGTCGACAACTCGAACCCGAAGACCGCGAACGAGCTCTATGTCGACCGCGATATCATCGTGCTCGCCAACCCGGAAATCGCTGCTTTGCCGAATTGGGTCATCGCGCTCGTTGCGGCAGGCGGCCTCGCTGCAGCGCTATCGACCGCGGCCGGTTTGTTGCTCGTGGTGAGTACCTCGGTCAGTCACGATCTGCTCAAACGCGTGTTCGTCCCCTCGATCACCGAGAAGCAGGAGCTACTCGCCGCTCGCGTCGCGGCCGCCTTTGCAGTCATGATTGCAGGCTACTTCGGGATCAATCCACCAGGGTTCGTCGCACAAGTCGTGGCGTTTGCCTTCGGTCTCGCAGCCTCGTCCTTCTTCCCGGCGATCATCCTCGGCATCTTCGTCAAGCGGGCGAACCGTGAAGGCGTCGTCGCCGGCATGCTTGCGGGGATCATCTTCACAGCAAGTTACATCATCTACTTCAAGTTCCTGGGCGGCACGCCGGACCAGCTCTGGTTCGGGATCTCGCCGGAAGGCATCGGAGCGCTCGGCATGTTGCTCAACTTCGCCGTCGCGTTCGTCGTCGGCCGGTTCACTCCGCCGCCACCCATCGAGATACAAGAGTTGGTCGAGCACATCCGCGTCCCCTCGGGATCGTCGGGACCGAGCGCT
>JAFDFW010000137.1 GCA_019309605.1 Deltaproteobacteria bacterium
AGGCAGCGGTGGAACCGGAGGCAGCGGTGGAACGGCAGGCAGCGGTGGAACGGCAGGCAGCGGCGGCACGGCAGGCAGCGGCGGCACGGCTGGTAGCGGCGGCACGGCCGGAACGGGTGGCACTGGCGGCGGCTCCGGCTCTTGCTTGGAGGTGGACATCCCCGGTCTGCCCCAAATCGCGGGCACGCTGAGCATCTCCCCCCCGGACGCTACCTTCGACGAATTCATGACCGTCAAGGCGGGCGTCGATCCGGATACCAGGGAGGTGACCGCGTTGCTCCGCCATGAAAGCTCGGGCTTCTTGGGCGGTTCTGGCGTCGCGTTGACGAGCGGGAACGAAACCGTCGAGGTCAACGTCCGCGTCGAGACCGTCGCGCAGCCGGGCCCGCACACACTCGACATCGAGCTGCGGGGGAACCCTCCAAAGCCACTGGACTACATCTTGTACACACCTGGCGACGGCAACACGTACGTCAGAATCAAAGTGGAGAACAACGTGTTCGGACCCGAAACGGCTACGACCTGTCTCGTGGTGAATGCGACCATCCAGTGAGCGCGACCTCACCGATTTGGAGCCTACCGAGAGGGTTCTAATCAGAGCCCCGCAAATCGGCTCCCAGAGGCGATGTCCGTTTCCGGCTACCGCATGAGCATCAGCGTCGCCAGGAACCCAAACGCCATCGACAGCCCCAGCCTCCGCTGGCTCGGCAGGCACCGCCGCCGGGTCATACTTGTTGCGGTTGTTCTCGGCACCACGATCGGCGTTGGGGCTGCGCCCACCTTGTGGCCGAACTTGTGGCGCCTCATCGGCTACGAGTCCGGAGCATGGTGCGGTCGGAGTCTGACTCCGTCAGTCTTGACCGAGTCGCTTGGGCTTGGCCGCCAGTTCCTGCTCAAGAACCAAAAGCCAGAGGGCAACTTCAATTACGAATACGACTGGCAGACTGGCAAATTTACGCCCGGCGATAGCCAGGTTAGACAGGCTGGGGCCGCCTGGGGCATGGCGCTCGTCTACCACGCCGACCCGGACGATGAGACCGGGCGGGCCATGCGAAAGGCGCTGGCGTTCTTCGAGCGGAACTCGGCGCTCACCGCCGATGATGCCCGCTACATCATCTATCCAGGGGCTGAGCGCGGCGCGACCGGAACCGTGGCTCTCTGTGCCCTCGCTCACGTCGACTTCCTGCGCGGTGCCAAGGGCAGGATTCCTGAAGTCGAGTATGCCCGCTACAGAGCACACCTAGGCCAGTACCTGAAGTTTCTCGTTGCCGCGATGGCCGATGATGGGAGCTGGCACTCGGGGTACGACCTCAAAGATGGAAAGCCCGGGGTGCCGTCCTCTTCGTACTTCGATGGGGAGGCGCTCCTGGCGATGATCAAGGCCGCCAAGTACCTCGACTTTGCTGGCCTGGATGGCCCGATCAGGAAAGGTGCGGATTCCGGATATCGAAGGAACGTAGTAGACGCCCGAAAAGTCGATCCGGACTCACCGATCACCAAAGGCTACTTTCAATGGAGCAGCATGGCCTTTTACGAAATGGCCACGAGCGGTTGGGCTGATACGACGAAATATGGGGACTACACCATCGAGTTGGCCGACTGGATGATCGATGTCCACAACACGCTGTGGCGAAAGCGAAACACCGGATACGCCTACGAGGGCATCATTCACGCCTATCAGCTCGCTTCCGAGCGGCAGGACCGTGAGCACGCCGGGAAGTTTGCATGCGTCACTGATATCGGCCTCGAGAAGCTCACGTCGTGGCAGGTCGGAAGCCCGATCAACAACATCTACATTCGAATGGGCGACCCCGATGCCCCCCTGGCCGTGGGCGGCGTGCAAAACCATGCTCGTAAGTCGACGTTGCGAATCGATGTGACCCAGCATCAGATGCACGCGGTCATTCTCGCTTTGAGGTACATCTACGGGCAGCAGGCAGTGGAATGAGCGCCGCATCCAGCCGATGTCCAGCCTCGACGTACATCAAGGGTGAGGTGCGGGCGTGAAGCAGCTACCGAGATTTACCGAATGGCTGAGGAACGAGCGACCCCTTCGCTATCTCCGCCGCGCAGCCTATCTGGCCCCTCCTCTAGCTCTTGTCGTCTCTCTGCTCGTGTTCGTCTCGTCTCTTGCGGACAGGAGGCTCGAATCGACTCTCGTGGTCGGCGAGGAGGCGGAGCAGTGGTTGGCGGACTACTTCTTCGCTGCGCTGGTCGATGAAAGGCCCGCCGCAGCCGCTCCGCAGCCGCAGCCGCAAGTTCTCAACGAGACCGACCTCCTGCTCGCCACACTCTATTTGTCCGGCGAGAAGCCCCGCTATTACGTGCACGCAGAACCTCTCTTGAAGGAGGCGCTCGGCAATCTCTCGGACAAGATCCGCTCCGGGCTGGGCTCCACCGCGGGCTCAGCGTTTCTCAAGGTGGAGATCAGGACAAGTGAGCTCAAGCGGCTGACGGCAGAGTCGAAGGACTTGATTCAATACCTCGTAGACGATGCCGCCGAGGGGTTCAAGATCGACTCGGAATCGGATGGAACGCGCTTTGTATTCCCCACGGAGGCGATGGAAAACGACTGGGACCTGTTCAAGACACTGGCCAGCGCACGCCGGAGTGGAGCCGAGGTGTTTCGTTTTCTCACCCACGCGGTGGTCCTCGACCTTCGGCGCCGGACGTGGATGCGAGCGACGCGAAACCAGCCAGAGCCCGAGGCGGTCACATCCGGGCGCGTAAAAGAGGCCATCATCTCCGGCGCAGACTTTCTCGTTCGCCACCAGGAGAAGGATGGCCGCTACCGTTACGCCTACGACCCGATCGGCGACAAGTATCCTCAGGGTTACAACCTGCTCAGGCATGTTGGGACGAGCTTTTCCCTCTACCAAATCTATGGTTTGACCCGGGATGCGAAGTACCTCGCAGCAGCGGACCGGGCCATGGCGTGGCTCGACGAGAAGCACGTCAAGACAGACGGGGAGATCAGCTTCGTTCTTGAGGGATGGCAGGCCAAGCTCGGCGGAGGCGGACTGGCGCTCCTGGCGCTGTGCGAAAGGGAAAAGTGGGTCAAAGACGGTCGCGACCTCGAGCTCATGCTTCGCTTTGGCCGGTTCATCGAGCGCGTGCAGAAACCAAACGGCGACTTTCAACACTACTTCCGGTGGTCCGAACAAGCCGATGTTCCGGCGCGGGGCTCGATCTATTACCCCGGCGAGGCCACCTTGGCTCTGATTCGTCTCCACCGCGTCACCGGTGAGCGACGCTGGCTAGAGAGCGCTTCAAAGGCGGCGGACTTCATGATTGGCCGCTGGCGCTTTCTCGGTCTCAACACCTACGTGCCACCGGATGCTTGGCTCATGTATGCGCTTTCCGACATCTACGAGGTGACCGGGAAGGCGCGTTATCTCGAATACAATCGTGTCATCGCAGAGACGATGTGGAACTACCGGTTCAGGGAGAAGGAGAACCGGGCCTCTGCGTTTGTCGGCTCCACCTGGGACCCTCAATTTCCCCGTTCAACACCGACGGCGGCACGAAGCGAGGGGCAGGGTGCTCTCTGCCGAGCCTTGAAGAAAATGGAACACGAGGCAGAGGCGAGCCTGTGTGCCAAGGAGTTGCTCGCGGCCACCGCGTTTCTTCTCAGCCAGCAGATCACCGAGCGCAATTCGTTCTACGCGAAGGCGCCGGAGAAGGCTGTCGGAGGTTTCTTCAGTTCGATCGTCGACCCGGAGATCCGAATCGACTACGTCCAGCACAATATCTCGGCTCTTCTCTTCGCTCTGGACTGGCTCGAATGAATGCCCGGAAGAAGCTCTTTGGGTGGGTGAGTGTCGGTCTGGCCGGAGCCGTGGTTCTCAGCCTTGCGATCGCGGGCTTGAGCCTCCGCGACAGAATCGGGGTGGTCGATGTCCACCTATATCTCGTCGTTGTGAAGCTCGGCGTCGTTCTCGGTCTCACCAGTGTTCTTGGCCTGGTGGCCGGCATTCTCGCCGTCGAGAGACTGCGGCTCCCGCTGCTTCCCTATTATGCTCTGTGGGCGCATGGACTGGGGTCGGTCTTGTTTGTCGGCTATCTCTTCTTCAGTCTCTCGCCGGCGGCACAGAGGTTCATGATGGTCTGCGTGAAGACGCTGTCCCCTTGATGCAGAAGGCATGACCCAAGTTTGAAGAGCGCGTCTACAGTTGTGCCTCCTCAGAACCCCGTCGATGGCGCAATCGTTGGTGTTCCGTTGTCCCTCCTCAAAACGTTGTCCGCGTGCGAGATATGAGCCGCGGTGACCGCGAAGGTGACTCAGCGGCCAGAGATCGGACCCTTGCGTGCGTTGTCGACGGTTCGACAAGCGCGAATTGAGCGCGGCATGCGCCTTAGCCTCGCGCAGCGCGCGCAACTCACGCTCACGCCCGACGCCGCGCGGGACCGAGACTTTGGCTCAGGCGGCGCGTCGTGTGTAGTGATGATGCAGTCCGCCAACCATCGGGAGGGCGACGACCTTCCCCTCATCAGGGGACTCGCGCTTGCGGAAGTCGGGGGCGTCCTTGTCGAGCGCGAGGTGGGTCCGGGAGCCGTGATAGTACTCGAGGTACTGGCGCAGGATGCGCCGGAGGTGCTGCTCTCCGACAACGATGACGTGGTCGAGGCAGTCCCGCCGAATGGTGCCGATCACGCGCTCGCAGTACGGATTCTGCCATGGAGACCGCGGCGCGGTGAGGACCTGCTCGATTCCCATCGCACGCAGTCGACGAACGAACTTCGCGCCATAGATCTTGTCTCGATCCCGGATGATGTACTTCGGCGCCGAGTCGTCGGGGAAGGCGTTCACCAATTGTTGGCCTGTCCACTGCGCGGACGGAGCGTCAGTGACGTTGAAGTGCACGATGCGTCGGCGCTCGTGCTCAAGCACGAGGAACACGTACAGGACGCGAAACGTGGCTGTGGGCACGACAAAGAAGTCGATGGAAACGAGGTCCTGGGTGTGGTTCTGCAGAAACGAACGCCAGGTCTGCGACGGCGGTTTTCGCCGAACTGGCATATAGCGTGACACCGTGGCTTCTGCGACCTCGAAGCCGAGCATGAGCAACTCACCGTGAATGCGAGGCGCTCCCCACGTCGGGTTCTCGCGGGCGATTCGACGGATGAGGGTCCGGACCTCCGCGTCCATCGGTGGACGTCCGGTTCTGTTTCGGCTCTTCCAGGTCCAGTAGAGCTTGAAGCCCTTGCGATGCCAGCCGATCACGGTCTGGGGCTTCACGATGAGGAGGGCGTTGTGCCACTCTGGCCATAGACGGCAGAGCGCGACCCAGAATGCGCGATCAGCCTTGGTCAGCTTGGGGCGTTTGGTCTTGCGTTGCACTATCGCCAGCTGTTGTCGCAAGGCGAGGTTCTCGAGAGCAAGGTCGCGCTGCGGCTTCAGGCTCGATCTGGCGGTTGCGAGCAGGACGTACAGCAAGTGCAGCATCGGGGTAGCCTAGCTCGACCCCGACCGCGGAAACGTCAACGATTGTGCGGTCGACGGGGTTTTGAGGAGGCACACCAGGTGCAAACGTTAGCATCCGGCAAGGTGTCCACCGTGGACACCATCGACCCCCGGCACCGTCACGCGCACGAGCGCATCGAGCACTGGCGCAAGCACGCGTCGCTTTGACCACCCGGCGCATGGTGGTCATATGCTGGTCATACGGTGGTCACATGAGGGAAGCCGGAAGCGCGAGGCAATAAGGTGGTCAATAGAGTTTTCGGAAGACCTCACACAGACACTTTGCCCCATAAAAATCAGTAGAAAATGAACAAGGACGCGTAGCTCAGCTGGATAGAGCGCTCCCCTCCGGAGGGAGAGGTCGGGGGTTCGAATCCCTTCGTGTCTGCCAACGATTTGCGGGGGTTTCGTAGTTGGAGGCTTGTCGCCATTTGGGTCGGCACAACGTTCGGCACAACGTTCGGCCTCGG
>JAFDFW010000825.1 GCA_019309605.1 Deltaproteobacteria bacterium
GACCAGCAGCAGAGCCAAAGACGAGTCGAGCACATCCGAGGAAGTCATGCCGCGGTGAAGCCAACGAGCGGGCTCCCCGGCAATTCCTTCGACGTGCGTCAGAAACGCTATCACGTCGTGACGCGTCACCTTCTCGATCTCGTCGATAGCATCGGCATCGAGCTGGGGTCGAAACGAGCTCACTTTGTCGGCCGTCCCCTCGGGAACGAGCCCTGCGCCTTCCATGGCGCGGCAGGCGGCAATTTCGACGTCAAACCAGGCCTCGTACTTGCGTTCTTGAGACCAGAGATCTTGGAATTCGGCTGGGCTGTAGCGTGGAATCATTGTTGCGCGGCGAAGCTAGCAGACCGGCCGCTCCGACGCGACCCTACTCGATTCCTGCTAGCCCGCACGCGATGCTCGCCAGGTGCGGCACCGCGGCTCCAAACATCGCCGCCTCCGTGGAGCTGGCGTTCCCGTCTAGGCTTCGCTTGTACACGCCTTGCGCGATCGCGGCGAGGCGAAAAAGCGAGAATGCTTTGTAGTAGTGCAGGTCGGGTACGCCGTCGCGGCCAACCAGCTCACAATAGCGCGCGACGAACGCATCTTCGGTCGGGATGCGCGTCTTTTCGAAGTCGACCCCAGCCAGTCCGCCGATCTTCGGGAGCATGACGTCGTACAGCATGCACGTGTAGGCCAAATCCGAAAGCGGGTGGCCGAGCGTCGACAGCTCCCAGTCGATCACCGCAAGGACTCGAGGCTCCGTCGGGTGGAAGATCAAGTTGTCCAACCTGTAGTCGCCGTGCACCAGCGCGGTCGCCTCGTCATCAGGAATATTGGCGGGCAACCAGTCGATCAACGTGTTCATCGGCGCAACATCCGCGGTCTGCGACGCGAGATACTGCTTGGTCCACCGCTTCACCTGCCGCGCCACGTACGCATCAGGCCGGCCGTAGTCCGACAAGCCCACCGACTTGAGGTCCACCCGGTGGATCGCGGCCAACACACGGGCGAGCTCGCCGTACATCGCTCGTCGATCGTCCGGCTCGACTTCCGGAAGCTGCACATTCCAGAAGATGCGCCCCTGGACGTACTCCATGACGAAGAACGAAGTCCCGATGACCGACTCGTCTTCGCAAAGCGCGTACATGTTGGCGGTAGGGACCTCGGTTTCCCCGAGTGCACGCATCACCCGGTATTCACGGTCGACAGCATGCGCCGATTGCAAGAGCTGCCCGGGCGGCTTCTTCCGCAAGGCGTACTCACGCTCGCGATCCGCAAGCCAGTAGGTCGGATTCGATTGCCCCCCTTTGAACTGACAAACCTGTAGCGAGCCCGTGTACCCATCGACGTTCTCGGTCATCCAAGCGTGGAGCCTCGCCTCATCGAAGCGATGCGCCTCTCGGACAGGTCCAGCATTCTGCGGGGGCAGCGGCGACATGCATCCTCCCTTCGAGAAGGCCGGGAGCTTATCACGATCGAAAGTCACTTCTCGATCGCGGAGCCCGATCGGGCGCCTGGCTGACTTCGGCATTGAGCTATGGTCCCAAGGGAGCTAGGTTGCACCGCGTGAGGTGGGCAAAGTACGCGCGCTTGAATTTCCGCGGCTTTCTGGCCGCCAGCGTGCTCTTGTGCACGGCTCAGGTGACCTTCGGGCAGAAGCCCGACAAGGGTGATGACGATCCCGGGTACCGCCCCGCGCCAAGCGCCAACGTCGATGGCGACGTGCAGGCTCTTCCGATCGACGCACCGCCTGGAAGCCAAGTCGTCGTCGTGGCGATCGACCGCACCGTCGAGCTCGGGCTTGCCGCGTTTGTGCGCCGGGCAATCGAGGACAATCCCGATGCCGCCGCGATTGTGCTCGACGTCAACACGCTCGGTGGGCGTGTCGACGCTGCGATTCAGATTCGCGATGCATTGCTCGAAGCCAAGCCGCGGACCGTCGCCTTCATCCACCCGCGCGCCATCAGCGCCGGGGCTCTGATCAGCAACATCATCATGACCGAAGGCGGCACGATTGGCGCGGCGACACCGATCCAGGCCGCACCGGGTGGCCAAGCCGAAGCGGTGGGCGAAAAGATGGTGTCTTACATGCGCGCTGAAATGCGCACCACCGCCGAAGCCAACGGCCGGCGTGGCGACATCGCCGAGGCCATGGTCGATGCGGATGTGGTCATCGATGGCATCGTCGAAACGGGCAAGCTGCTGACGCTCGACACGGACCAGGCGCTCAAGATGGGCATGGCCGATGCAAAGGCCGCCAACCTCGACGAGGTCTTCAGCATCCTCACACTCGAAAATCCTGAGATCACCGATGTCGAGCCCAACTGGGGCGAGGAAATCGCCCGCTGGCTCACGGAACCAACGGTAAGCGGGCTCTTGCTCTCGGTCGGCATGCTCGGTCTGATGGTCGCGTTCTATACGCGAACCGTCGGAGTCTTCACCCTCGTCGGCTTCATCGCGCTTGTCTTGTTCTTCGGCGGTCATGCGGTCGTTCATCTCGTCGGTTGGGAAGAAGCCTTGCTGTTCCTGGCAGGCGTCGTTCTCGTCGTCGTCGAGTCGACGTCTCGTTCGAAACCGGGGTGCTGGCAGACGCAATGACGCGCGTCTTGCTCTCTCTGCTCGGGTCGTTTGTCTTGGCTCTCGTGTTCATGCGCCTGCTGTCGAAGACAGCGATGGGCAAGAGCCTCGTGCTGGAGGATGCCGAGACGGGTTTCCTCTCGGCACCAAGCGCATCCGACCTGGAAAGATCGTCATCGAGGGACAGCGCTACGAAGCCACGAGCGAGCGTGAGTTCATCGCCCACGGGTCGCGTGTCCGGGTGATCGGCAAAGACGGACCCGCTCTCGTCGTCCGCCCCGAGGAGGACGCGTGACCGTAGCCGTCATCGTCGTCGTGCTGGTGCTCGGATTGCTCTTGCTCTTCGCCGAGGTGGCGATTGTGCCTGGCTTCGGCGTTGCTGGAGCCCTCGGCCTACTGGCGCTCGCGGCGGGAGCGATCGCCGCCTGGACGGAGCTAGGCCCGCTTTGGGGCGGCGTCACGGGCGGCGCGTCACTCGTCGCTGCTGGAGTCATGCTCTTCTGGCTGCCAAGAAGCCGATTCGGTCGGAAGGTGGTCCTCGAGCACAGCCAGGCGGACGCCGTCTCGCAGGAGGATCGGAGCGGATTGGTCGGACGCCGGGGAACCACCGTCACTCCGCTCCGGCCGATCGGTCGCGTTCGTTTTGGATCCGAAGAAGTCGATGTGATGACCGAAGGCGAGTACATCGACAGCAGC
>JAFDFW010000826.1 GCA_019309605.1 Deltaproteobacteria bacterium
TATGAAAATCAAATAACAAAAAAATGGAGAAATGATGAAAAAAAGCAAGGTAAAGCAAACTGCGAGCATCTTCATTACCTTTGGCCTTTTGCTGATCGGCAGCAGTTGTGCACCTTCCGAGCAGACAGAGTTGGGGCAAAAGCAGCTCGACCGCACGAACCTGCCGATCCAGGAACCAAAACCGCCGACCTACACCGAGCTGGACGCGCGCAACCTCAAGGCGCCCCCGCGATTCGAGGTCAATGCGCCCGAAGGGGCACCCAACGTCGTGATCGTCCTGATCGACGACCTCGGCTTTGGCGCACCGAGCACGTTTGGTGGTCCGCTGCAGACACCAACCCTCGACCAGCTCGCTGAGGGCGGGCTGCGATACAACAATTTCCACTCGACGGCGCTCTGTTCCCCGACGAGAATGGCGCTCAAGACGGGCCGCAACCATCACCAGGCCAACACCGGTTCCATCATGGAAAGCTCAACGGCATGGCCCGGCAACACCGGCGCCGTTCCGAATAGCGTGGCACCCTTGGCGGAGATGCTTCGGCTGAACGGCTACAGCACCAGTGCGTTCGGCAAGTGGCACGAGACCGCGGCGTGGGAAACGAGCGTGTCCGGACCCTACGATCGCTGGCCGACCCATCAGGGCTTCGACAAGTTCTACGGCTTCATCGGCGGTGAAACGGATCAGTGGTATCCGTTGATCTACGATGGTGTGACGCGCGTGACGCCTCCGAAGATGGAGGAGTACCACTTCACGACAGACATGACCAACCAGGCGATCAACTGGGAGTACCACTTCACGACAGACATGACCAACCAGGCGATCAACTGGGTCAAAGCGCAGCAGTCGATGACGCCGGACAGGCCGTTCTTCGTCTACTACGCGCCCGGAGCCGTCCACGCACCGCACCACGTCCCAAAGAAGTGGGCGGACAAGTACAAGGGCCAGTTCGACGAGGGTTGGGACAAGGTCCGGGAGAAGTCGTTCGCTCGCCAGAAGGCGATGGGGTTGATTCCTGCGAACACCAAGCTGCCCCCGAAAGCACGGGGCATCAAGGACTGGGACGCGCTCACGGCGAACGAAAAGAAGCTGTTCACGCGCCAGGCGGAAGTCTTTGCCGGGTTCGTGGAGCAGACGGACCACGAGATCGGTCGATTGGTCACGGCGATTGAGGACATCGGCGAGATGGACAACACGCTGTTCATCTACATCGCGGGCGACAACGGCACCAGCGGTGAAGGCGGTCCAGTCGGCATGTTCAACGAGATGACCTATTTCAACGGGGTGGTCGAGAAGGTGGAAGATCTGCTACCGAAGCTCGACCAGTGGGGCGGCCCTTACACCTTCCCGCACATGGCTTCCGGCTGGGCGGTGGCCTTCGACTCGCCCTTCTCCTGGATGAAGCAGGTGGCCTCCGACTTCGGCGGCACGCGCAACGGCATGGTCATTCACTGGCCCAAAGGCATCAAAGAGAAGGGCGGGCTTCGCACCCAGTTTGGCCACTTCATCGACATCGCCCCGACCGTTCTCGAAGTGGTGATGCTGCCGGAGCCGAAGAGTGTGAACGGAACGCCCCAGACACCCATCGAGGGCACCAGCTTGCTCTACTCTTTCAACGATGACAAGGCCAAGGAAAGGCACACAACCCAGTACTTCGAGATCTTCGGCAATCGCGCGATGTATCACGAGGGTTGGTTCGCCCGCACGATCCATCGCGCGCCGTGGGAGACACGCGATCTGCCGCCGCTCACCTCCGACACCTGGGAGCTCTACAACACCCGTGAAGATTTCAGCCTGGCGAATAATGTGGCCGATCAGAACCCGGACAAGCTGAAAGAACTCAGGGCTCTGTTCGATAGAGATGCGGAGCGTTTCAACGTGTACCCCATTGACGATCGCGTGATCGAAAGAACCAATCCCAAGATTGCCGGACGGCCGGACATAATGAAGGGGCGGACGTCGCTCACGCTTTACGACGGCATGAACGGCATGCTGGAAAACACCTTCATCAACGTGAAGAACAAATCGAAGACGATCACGGCAGAAGTCGAGATCCCCGCAGGCGGAGCCAATGGAGTCCTCCTGACCCAAGGCGGCCGTTTCGGCGGCTGGTCGTTGTACATGAAGAACGGCATACCGGCCTATACCTACAACTTTCTTGGTTTGTCCCGCGACGTCGTGGCTGCGGACAAACCTATTCCCGAAGGTAAGGCAACGATTGTGCTCGCCTTCAAGTACGATGGCGGCGGACTGGGAAAAGGGGGCGAGGCAACGCTGAGCGTCAACGGTCAACAGGTGGCGAAGGGCCGCATACAGAAGACACAGCCAAACGCGTTCTCCGCCGACGAGACCGCGGACGTCGGCCTCGATAACCAGACGCCCGTTGCGGAAGGCATCGGCATCGGCCGCGAAGAGACCCGCTTCACTGGAGAGATCATCAAGGTGACCGTGGATGTTAGCAACTGATTATACGTCGAAATCAATGAAGAATTTAATCGACAGACACATGGACCATTGATAAGGAGAGACGAGATGAAAACAAAGACTCTTTTAATTAGTGGAATCACGAGTCTAATTGCGGCACTGATGGTGCCAGGCGTGGCCCTTGCGCAGGATGCCGGCACCCACAGCGGCAAAGAAC
>JAFDFW010000138.1 GCA_019309605.1 Deltaproteobacteria bacterium
AACGGTGGGTGTCGTGTAGAAAACGAGGCGCAAAAGGAACACGGTGCGGAACCCGTGTGTGTGGAGTCGCTCGTCGAACCGGCGGATCCGTTGGGGCAACCGTTGTTGAATCCAGTCCCGCGCTACGAAGCGAGCGCCTGAAAATGAAAAGAGCCCGGTCCCGACCGTGCCCGCCCAGTTCAACAGGAAGGCATCCGTCGGGCTCCAGATCAGTGGGGCGCTGAGAAGAAACACCAGGCCATTGACCCCGAACGGCTGGAGGCAGGAGTACGCTGCGATGAAGAAGACGCCACCCCAGACACCTGCATCCTGAAACCAGACGCGCATCGTGGCCGGGTCGAACTCCTCATAGGTGCCGCTCGCGTACACCCAGGCGATGATGCTGGCGACGATCGCGGCGATCGCGATCTTGAGGAGGCTTGCCCGGTCCATGGGGGAATCGTAGCCCAGAACGGCGCATGCTGGCGTGGAGGCTTGCCCGGTCCATGGGGGAATCGTAGCCCAGAACGGCGCATGCTGGCGTGGCGCTCAATCCTGACCAATCGCGGCGAAATCCTGGAGCTTGCTGACTAACTGAGCGCGCGTTTGGACGTCCATCTTGTGCATCGCCGATCTCAGCAACGCGGATATGCGCCCCGCGGATAACCCGAGATTGTAGGCAATGAGCTTATTGGATTGTCCGAAGAGCGCGTAGGTCACGACTTGCATCTCGCGTTCGGTTAGCCCGCGCGGGTCGCTCACCTTGGGCCCGTTCGGCATCGCGAGCACGAAACGCCGATCGTCCGAATCGAACCAATCTACCGTCGACCATCGACCACGCACGAGCGCCTTCCACAGCCTCAACGCCTTCTCGGGGTCGGTCTTGCGCAGTTGGCCGCGGGCGCGATCGACCTGCGTCGCGGCGTCGCGGAGGGCTTCGCGGGCGCCGCGGGACTTCGCCTGGCCTCGTGCGTCGGTCACCCGGAAGCTGATCGGGTCGATGACCGCTTCTGCGCCATGGGGAAGGTTCGTTGCTGCCTCGGGTTCGCCGCCCTGAAGCGCCCGCCTCAATCGGTAGCCAGCGCCGAAATGCGCAGCGACCATCTGCCATCGTTCGCGAGACCTCTCGGAGAGGGTGGTCACCCTGGAAAGCGGCGCGATGAGATAAACTCCGCGACCGTTCGGATCGAACGCGGACATGCCCAGGCCGTCCTTCGCGAAATCGAAATGGCGCATGATGAGATTGAAACCTCCTAGATCGCCGTCCGCCGCCTCGCTCAGGGTCTTAGGAATCGTCGGAAAGCTCAGCCGCCATAGGAGACTCGCAGGCACCTCGGCTTGCAAACGCATCACGCGCTCCACCAAGTCGTCCGGGGCGGAGATCGCGTTCAACTGATCGATGGCGAACGACGCCCCTTCCGGTGGACGCATGCACGTGAGCGCAAAGACGCCAAGCCCGTGATCGATCACGGGAGCCCCGGCTTCGAGCAGCTTGGCCAGCCACTCCTGTGGCTCGGGCTCCAGGTCGTAGGCAGCCTCCGTAAAATCGATCAACGCCGAGCCAATGTGGTCCACTACCCTGAGAAGACGGCGATTTTCCTTGGAAGTCCATACGTAATTTTTCGCCCTGGGCTGTCCCGTCCGATTCACGAGTCAATGCGCGTTTCCCAGATCGAGGTATCTGCGTCTACTATCCGGCGTGAGCAGTAGGAGTTCCGGATATGTTGGTAAAAGCCACCACCGCGACGGCGTTGAGCATCTGCCTGAGCATCCTTGGGCCCACCGTTTCGGTGAGCGCGGCAACCCTGGAGGGCGTGGTCACGACATCTGCCGGACAGCCCGTGAACGGCGCGATGGTGACCGTCTTCAGCGCTAACAGAATGCGCAAGCAAACCGTTTTCACAAACCCGGAAGGCCGCTACCTCGTCGTCGTCGACTACGAGGGACAGCTCACGGTCCGCGCTCGTGCGTCGAGCTTCGTGGATCAGACGCAGACGGTCTCGATCGACGAAGCAGAATCCCAGACCATCGACCTGACGCTGGCGGCGTTCGAGTCCGACCTCGACCGCTCCAACGCCCTCCCCGCGTCCGCCCATCTGACCACGCTTCCGTGGAGAGACGCCGAGGAGCGCGCACCGTTCGTGGCGCAGTGCAACTACTGCCATCAGGTCGGCAACCCCCTCACGCGTGGCAAGCGAAGCGCGAAGTCGTGGGCCGAGTCCATCGAGAAGATGGAAGGCTACATGGCGATCGTGACCGACGAGCAAGTCGAGCGTTTCAGCAAGGTGCTCTCCGCAGGTTTCGACGGTGAGCCGATAGACGTGGTGCAGACCCACGACGCGAGCCCCGAGCTTGCGCACGCGAAGATCGAAGAATGGCTGGTGGGCGACGGTATGTCGTTCATCCACGACGCGGATGTCGGGGAAGACGGAAAGCTCTACGGCGTCGACGAAGGCCATGACGTGGTTTGGGTGCTCGACCCACGAACCAACGTCGTGGAGAAGTACCCGTTGCCCGAATCGGACCTGCCCGTGGGGGGCCTGTTCTCGGGCGCCGCGCTGCCCATCGGCATCTTCACCGGGAAACACGGACCGCACAGCATGGCCCAGGCCCAAGACGGGCGCTTCTGGATTACCAACGCACTGTCGGCGACGTTGATGTCGTTCGACCCGGAGACAAAGGCCTTCAAAGTCTATGAGATCGGCGAAGATGCATTGTACCCGCATACGATTCGCATCGACCCCAAAGGCATCGTGTGGTTCACGATCGCGGTTTCGAACCAGGTGGGGCGTTTCGATCCAGCAACGGAGACGTTCACACTTTTGCAGCTCCCGCACAACGGCTTCTGGCGTTGGGTGGCGGACGTCTTCTTTCCAACTCTCCTCAAGTACTCGGCTAGGTCGCCCCGCGAGAACAAACACGTCGACCTCTCGGCGCACAAGATGATGAGCGGCGTCGAATACGACGACCTTTTCAACCTTCCTTACGGGATTGACATTAATCCCAAAGACGGGAGCGTCTGGTACGCGAAGCTCTACGGCAACATGCTGGGTCACGTCGATCCCGAAACACTGGAGATCACCGAGTACGAAACTCCGCTCAAAGGCCCGAGGCGACCGCGCTTCGATGCGGACGGCATCCTTTGGATTCCGTCATTCGATGAAAGCGCCCTATTGCGTTTCGATCCCACCACGGGCGAGTTCAAGACCTACCCGCTTCCGACACTTTCGCCGGACGAGTACGAAACCCCGTACGCTTTGAACGTGCACCCGGAGACGGGAGATGTTTGGATGACCTCGAACATGTCGGACCGCATTCTGCGCTTCATTCCCAAAGAGGAGCGGTTCATCAGCTACCCAAGCCCGACTCGGGTGACCTGGTTGCGCGATCTGACGTTCACTAAAGACGGGAAAGTCTGCTCGAGCTCGTCCAACTTGCCCGCGTATGCGATTGAAGATGGGCTGCCCTCCTTCATCTGCGTCGACCCGGCGGGCGCGGACAAGGATCGAGCCCGCGCAAGCTCAGCACGCCGCTAACGCTGGCACTGGCGCTGGTACTGACGCTGGTACTGGCGCCGGCGCGGGTGTAGATTCGTGCGCCATGAACCAAATGGTAGGAGGAGACGCGCTTGCTCGCATGTTGGCAGCCGAGGGCGTCGAGGTAGTGTTCGGCATCGTCGACGGCACGTACATGGGCTTCTTTGCAAGCTTCGAAAAGCACGGCATCCGACTAGTCTCCCCTCGGCATGAAACGAGCGCTGCACATATGGCTGGCGCCTACGCGCGACTCACCGGAAAGCTCGGTGTGTGCATGGCGTCGAACGGGCCCGGCGTAGCGAACATCCTTCCTGGCGTCGCGGTGGAGAACGGCGAGGGTAATCGAGTCCTGCTGATCACGTCGAGCCGGCGCACGCCGGTCGCGTACCCGGATCGTGGCGGAACGTATCAGTACTTCAACCAAGCCGGCGTGACGCGGGCGATGACCAAGTGGAGCGGGGCGGTGCCTTCCTTCGAACGTCTTCCCGAATTCTTTCGGCGCGCGGCGCGCATCAGTTGGAGCGGTCGTCCGGGGGTGGTGCACCTCGACGTTCCGGAAACGGTGATGAACGGTGTGTTCGAAACCGAAGGCATCGACATGCGGCTGCCAGAAGCGTACCGGCGAACCGAGGCGGTCGAGCCCTCCGTGAGCCAGGTTGCGCGCGCCGCTGAGCTCCTCCGCAATGCGGAGCGACCACACGTTCACGCCGGTAGCGGAGTCCTCCACGCGCAAGCATCGGGCGCGCTCCAAGACGTCGCCGAAGCATTGGGCTCGGCGGTTACGACGAGCTGGGCCGGACGAGGCGCGCTCCCGGACAATCACCAGCAATTGCTACCGATCTGGGCGATGGAGCCGATCAACGAGGCCCGCAGTCAGGCCGACCTCGTGTTGGTCGTCGGATCGCGCCTAGGGGAAACCGATTGGTGGGGGAAGGCGCCATACTGGGGCAAGCCCGGTGAACAGAAGATGATCCAAGTCGATGTCGACGAGGAGATTCTTGGCCTCAATAAGGCCACCGATCTGGCCATCGTTGCGGATGCTGGCGCATTTCTATCGGCGCTCGCCGACGAGCTACGGCGATCCCCGCTGAGCGACGAGCGACTGCAGGCCAATCGAAAACGCACAGCCGGCTTCTCTGAAGGACAGGCGAAGGTCCGAGCCCAGCTCGACATGGCGCTTCAGAACATCGGGAGCCCGATGCACAGTGCCCATGTCCCGACAACCTGCCAGCGCGTCTTCGGCGACGACACGGTCCGCGTGTTCGACGGCGGGAACACCACGGTGTGGGCGAGCTTCTTCTCGGAGATCAACCGGCCGAACACCCTGCTCTCAACCTTCAAGTTCGGGATGTTGGGCGCCGGCGTGTCGCAAGCACTCGCGGCACGGATCGCCAAGCCCGACGCCCAGGTGATATGCATCATCGGCGATGGCGCGATGGGCTTTCACATTCAAGAGCTCGAAACCGCGCTACGCAACGAGCTACCGGTCATCTACCTGGTGCTCTGCGACAAACAGTGGGGCATGGTGAAAATCACGCAGTCGATTGGGCTGGGTATGCTGCGGCCCGTCATCGGGACGGAACAGCAAGGCACCATCAACGCCGACTTCGAAGAGATCGAGTTCGACAAGGTGGCAGAGGCGATGGGTTGCTACGGCGAACGTGTTTCGGATCCGGCCGGGCTCGAGGAGGCACTTCGGCGGTGCGTCGACTCCGGCAAGCCGTCGGTCGTCCACGTAGACGTGGACCCGAATATGCACCTCTTCGCTCCCGGACTGCAGGAGTTCAAAGCGATGCACCAGGAGCCTGTCCCCTAATGGGTGACGGCCCCTCGGTCTTGGTCACCGGAGCGGCCGGCTACGTCGGCCGACTCTGTGTCGCGGCTCTGGTGAAGCGCTTGGACGAGCTGTCGGTTGTGGTCGCGCTGGACTGGAGCGAGGTCGAGCGTTCCCAGCGGATCGAAGGCGTCGTCTACAAGCAGGGCGACATTTGCGACCCGTCACTCGGGGGCCTGTTCGACGAGCACGGCATCGACACAGTCGTGCACTTGGCGTCCATCGTCCGTGTGCCCAAGGGCGCTCCGGTCGATTTGGCGTACCGGGTCGATGTTCTTGGGACGAAAAACATCCTCGAAGCGTGCCAGGCATCGGGGGCGAGGAAGCTAATCGTCACGTCGAGCGGCGCCGCCTATGGCTACCACCGCGACAACCCAGAGTGGCTCGACGAAAGCGATCCGCTCCGGGGTAACGACGAGTTCGAGTACTCGAAGAACAAGCGCCTCGTCGAAGCAATGCTGGCCGAGTGGCGGGAGGAGCGACCCGAACTTCGGCAGGTCGTCTTTCGCCCGGGCACCATCGTCGGCACGGACGTACACAGCCCGGTGACCGACCTGTTCGAGAAACCCGTGATGCTAGGCATCGTTGGTGCGGAATCGCCCTTCGTGTTCATCTGGGACCAGGACCTGGTCGCGTGTCTCGTCGACGCCGTCTTCTCGGACAAGGTGGGTGTCTACAACCAGGCCGGCGATGGCGCGGTCACCGCGCGCGAGATCGCAACGATGCTCAACAAACCGTACGTGGCCCTGCCGGCGTCAGTGGCGAAGGCAACTCTATGGGCACTCAAAGGATTGGGCGTGACGGAAAACGGGCCTGAGGGCGTGGCGTTCTTGCGCTACCGGCCCGTGCTTTCGAACCGGCGCCTCAAGGAGGAGTACGGTTACACCCCTCAGCTCACCAGCCGCGAGGCATTCGAGCTCTACGCCCGAGCCCGGGGTCTTCTTATCTAGTT
>JAFDFW010000827.1 GCA_019309605.1 Deltaproteobacteria bacterium
CTCGGTCATGAACAACGAGCGAAAGCCGATCAGGCCGCGAGAGGGGACGCGATACTCGACTCTCGAACGATTGACGCCGATGGGGCTCATCTTGCCCATGACGCCCCGGCGCTCCCCGAGGAGCTGTGTGACCGTGCCCACGTGGTGTTGCGGTACGTCGACGACGACCGTCTCGACCGGCTCGAACTGCTTTCCGTCGATCTCGCGGACCACGACCTCCGGCATTCCGAGGGCAAACTCGTAGCCTTCTCGACGCATCGTCTCCGCCAAAATCGTCAACATCAGCTCGCCGCGGCCGTAGACCATGAACGAATCAGGCTCGTCGCCTTCCTCGACGCGCATCGCGATATTGCGCTGCGCCTCTTTGAAGAGCCTTTCGCGCACCTGGCGGGAGGTGACGTAGTCGCCCACACGCCCGCCGAAGGGCGACGTGTTGACCATGAAGCGGACCTTGATGGTTGGCTGCTCCACGGAGATTCGCTCGAGAGGGTTTGGATGGCTGGGTGGGGCGATCGTGTCGCCGATGTGTACTTGTTCGATCCCGGATATCGCGACGATGTCGCCGGCGAAGGCTTCCGTGATGCTCACGCGATCCAGGCTTTCGAAGCCCCACAACGCGCCGACTTTGCGTTCCACGACACCGTCCTTGCCGATGATCGCCACCATTTCCTGCGGCCTGATCGTGCCGTTGCGGATGCGGCCGATGGCGATGCGGCCGATGTACTCGTCGTGGATCGTATTGTGCACCAGCAACTGCAGGGGGAGGTCGCGGTCGCCGTCGGGCGCTGGCAGGCGTTCGATCAGCGTTTCGAAGAGCGGCGTGAGATCACTCGATTCGTCTTCGAGCTCGCGCTTGGCGATCCCATCTCTGCCGATCGCGTAGATGTGAGCGAAGTCGGCCTGCTCGTCGGTGGCGCCGAGATCGCAGAACAGATCAAACACTTCATTGAGGGCTTCGTCCGGCCGGGCGTCGCTTCGGTCGATCTTGTTGACGACGGTGACGACGGGTAGGTCGAGCTCGATGCACTTCGACAGCACAAAGCGTGTTTGGGGGAGGGCGCCTTCGGCCGCGTCCACCAAGAGCAGCGCGCCGTCGGCCATGCGCAGCGTTCGCTCGACCTCGCCACCGAAATCGGCGTGCCCCGGCGTATCGATGAGGTTGATCTTGTAGTCTCTCCACCGAATCGACGCGTGCTTTGCGAAAATCGTGATGCCGCGCTCACGCTCGAGGTCGTTGGAGTCGAGCACGCGCTCGCGCACCGCCTCGTTCGCGTGGTCGACGTGGGCGATAATCGCCACATTTCGAATCATATTCTGCACGCGTTAACCCCCACGCCTTCGCGTGACGGCGCGTCTTGGCAGATCCGGGCGCGGGCCGCCAGCCCCCGATTTGGGGGGCGGCTTCCAGGACGCTAAGGTAAGGGTGGGGGCGTGGGGAATGTCACGATTCAACTCGTGTTGGTGCGCTGCCTGGTTGGCGATGGCCCTCTTTGGCTGTGGGGAGTCGCCGTTCGTTGATCCAGGAACCAACCCAAACGACGGGCCGCCGACCGGCAATGGCGACGGCACCTGCAGTATTCCGGGCGAGGCCCAAGAAGAAGACGTGTCCAACCCGGACACTGTGATTGGCAATGGAACTCGGGAGAGCTGTACGTCGGACGCGTTCGTCGAAGCGGTGGCGCAAGGCGGCGTGATCACGTTCGACTGTGGGCCGGGCCCGGTCGTCGTCACGCTCGATCGAACAGCGAAGGTCTTCAATGACCAGAAGCCCGACATCGTCATCGATGGGGGTGGCAAGGTGACGTTGAGCGGCGGTGGTCGCGTACGGATTCTGTATCAGAACGCGTGTGACCCGGATCAAGTCTGGACGACGTCTCATTGCAACGACCAGGACCACCCGCGTCTGACTGTGCAGAATCTGACCTTCGTGGATGGCAACGCCAAGTCCGAAGAAGACGGCGGCGGCGCGATTTTCGTACGCGGCGGGCGCTTCAAAGTAGTCAACTCGCGGTTCTTCAACAATGTGTGCCATGACGTCGGTCCCGACGTTGGCGGTGGCGCGATCAGGGTCTTCGACCAGCATGAAGATCGCCCCGTGTACGTCGTGAACAGCACCTTTGGTGGCGAAGGGCTCGGCAACGTGTGCTCGAACGGCGGTGCGCTCAGCTCGATTGGCGTGTCGTACACGGTCATCAACAGCGCGCTCACGTACAACGAAGCGATTGGCAACGGAGCCAACCAGCAGCGCTCAGGCACGCCAGGTGGCGGCAGCGGCGGCGCGATCTACAACGATGGCAATACGTTCACGCTTGCCGTTTGCGGCACACACATCGCCAACAACACCGCCAACGAGGGCGGCGGCGCGATCTTCTTCGTGAGCAACGACCGCAGCGGCACCCTGATCATCGAAGACTCCGTTTTGGAGAACAACCCAAGCGCCGGCTTCGAAACCCAAGGCTACCCAGGCATCTTCGTCCTAGCGAACGGCAACCCCCAGGTAACCAACTCGGTCATCCAATAGTTCGTCCTGGGTAGGCTCGGCGAGGGTGCTTGTGTGGGCGGCGTCTAGGAACTGGAGGACGGCGACGAGCATGTGGGAGGTCCGGGGGGAGCAGAAGAGGTCGAAGGCGTGTTGAGCGCCCTTGAGCTCGGCGTAGACGACGCGGGCCTTGGAGGCCCTGCCTAGTTGAGTGGCGAAGTCTCGCGCCTCTTCGACCGGAGCAAGGGTGTCGCGGTCGCCGTGAATCACGAAAAACGGGGGTGCTTCGGGGTGTATCTGATCGATCGGGGAGGCGCGCCGGAATTTTTCGGGTTCTTCGTCGCGGAACGCCTTCATGATTTGGCGCTCGAGCCTTCGATACCAAAACGGGAGGCGGTTGGTGCCGAGGCGGCTGGTGAAGTCGTACACACCGTAGATCGGCACGGCGGCTTGTAAGGATGTGTCGGCATCTTCGAAGCCAGGTTGGTACTCGGGATCGTTCGCCGTCAACGCCATGAGTGCAGCGAGGTGTCCGCCTGCCGAGCCACCGGTGACCGCGATGAAATCTGGGTCGATGCC
>JAFDFW010000828.1 GCA_019309605.1 Deltaproteobacteria bacterium
ACAGACGACCATTCAAGACGCCCACGCCATCGCTGAGCTCCTTGTGGCTGCGTTCATGCTCCGCCAGTCGTTGCTGCAACCGAAGCACCCGCCGTTCCGCAGCTTTGTGGCGGCGCAGGCACTCGAGCGCGACGGCTTCGTCATCGGCAGCCTTGGCACGCTGCCGCCACGCATCGATGGCTTCCTCTTCTTCGAGGAGTGTGGTCCGCAGCGCCTGCTGGTCGCGCTCGACGCGTTTGAGTTGAACCCTCGCCCGCGCCGTAGCCTGGCGGGCCCTCCCGATCGCAGAGCTCACCGCCGCTTCGTGGTTCTCGACCTGGGCGAGCACTCCGTCGACCCAACTGGTCACGCTCATCGTCCATCGTTTCATTCGGTTCATCGAAACCTCCCGGGTCCCGATACAGCAGGGAGCATGCCAAGCCCCAGGGTACGGAAATCATTGTGGAAAATGGGGAGCACGCCCATGTAGATGACCTAAAATGTACAACGTGTGTACAATATATGTACATGTTTGACTCCGACACGGCCGCCCGTCTCGACGCCATTGGAAAGCTCGGCTTCACCAATCCTTTCGGTCCGGAGCGGCCGAAGCTCGAAGCCGTCATCGTCGGCGAGGACGTTGCGCGCTCGTCGCCCCCCATCTCTACCTGTCGATCAAATCGGACTCACCCGCCGAGACCATCACGTTCTACGACGCGTTCGACAACGACTTCCGTGACTTGTTCAAGCTCGTCGGGCCGCCCGCCTGGGCCGCGACCCCGGCCGACTTGCTGGCGCTCTTCTTCCAAACGCGCCGCGCGTTTCACTTCGTGTTCCATCAGATCTTAGGCACGTCAGTCGCCGCAGCAAAGTTGCGTGCAAGCGTTTGGGAGTCGTTGTTTACCCACGACCCATGGCGCTACCTCGCGCATCTGCAAGGCCGCATGCACGAAGCCAGCACGTTGATCTTGGGACCCTCGGGAACCGGCAAAGAGCTGGTCGCGAGCGCGATCGGCCTGTCTTCATTCATCCCGTTCGACGGTGAACGCCGACGCTTCGTTCGCGACTATCGGACCGGGTTTCATCCGCTTCACCTTGCCGCAATGTCCAAGACCCTGATCGAATCCGAGCTTTTCGGGCATAAGAAGGGCGCATTCACCGGGGCGGACGCAGACCGAATGGGGCACCTCGAAGGCAGGTCTCCGAGCGAGACGATCTTCCTCGACGAGATCGGCGAGCTCGACCCAGAGATCCAGGTGAAGCTCCTCAGGGTGCTTCAATCGCGGGAGTTTCACCGCCTGGGAGACACCGAGCCGAGGAGCTTTGGCGGCAAGGTCGTAGCTGCGACCCATCGAGACTTGTCGCGCGAAATGGCGGCCGGACGCTTCCGTGAGGACCTCTACTACCGACTCTGCTCCGACGTGATTCAAACCCCCTCGTTGCAGGAGCAGGTAGCCGGCAACGTCGACGAGCTAGGCCACCTCGTGAGCGTTCTAGTTCAGCGCACTTTGGGCTCATTGGATGCGGCCACCTTCGAAGAGATCATGTCCGGAATCGAGCAAGGCGTCGGCTTCGACTACGCGTGGCCCGGCAACATCCGCGAGCTAGACCAGTGCGTCCGCAACCTATTGATCCACGGTCACTACCACCCACCCGCCGCCTCCCAGCAAGGCAGCGCCCTGGCCCCCCTCTTCCACCAAATGCAGGCCGCCAACGCCACGCTGGACGAAGTAGTCTCCACCTACACAACCTGGGTCTACACCCAACGAGGCTCCTACACCCAAGCCGCCACAACCCTAGAAATAGACCGCCGCACAGTAGCCAAGCACATAGGGGACACGTAGTCCGATATCGGGTATCTACTGATCCGGAGAGTGTCCCCTTCTGCAACAACGGTGCGGCTGTTTACGCCTACGGGTTGGGTGATTGGGACGTTGCACGTTCCCGAGGGGGTGGGGTTACTGCCGTTCTTGAATGGCGATGAGGCGTTCTTTCGGATGACGAATGTCAGTTTGCCGGAGCAGCCTCAGTCGATTCCGTTCTTGGCGTTGCAGCGCAAGGCTGTGTTGGTTGTCGTGCCGGGCGATGATGCGCTGCTCGGGCTTCATGAGGATGACGGGCGCAAGCGGCACGAGGTCGCGTGCTTGTTCGATGGCGGTCTGGTGATGGGGACGCTGCCGTTGCCCAAGGGCGTCCGCGTGTCCGACGAGCTCATGCAGTCCCAGGAATTTTTCGCGATCGAGGATTGCACCCTCGGCATCGATGCGTCACCAGAACCCACGATGGAAGCGGAGGAGTTGGTGTTCGTGCATGCGGCCGAGATGTTCGGCGTCGCGGAGCTCGAAGCGGAATGATCGTCCGCCACGGAACA
>JAFDFW010000139.1 GCA_019309605.1 Deltaproteobacteria bacterium
CCCGGGCGGCCCGGAGCGCACCCATGGTGGCCTCGGTGCCGCTGGAGACCAGGCGCGACATCTCCATCGAAGGGACCGCATCGCGAAGTCGCTCGGCCATCGTGGTTTCAGCCTCGGTGGGCGCGCCGTAGCTGGAGCCCTTTTCGGCAGCCGCTTGGATCACCGCGACGACGTCTGGTTGGGCGTGCCCGAGAATCATGGGGCCCCAGGAACCGACGTAATCCACGTACTCGGTCCCGTCGGCCCCAACCAAGGTCGGGCCATGGGCTTCCTTGATGAAGATCGGCTCGCCACCGACTGCGCGAAAAGCGCGAACCGGGGAGTTGACGCCGCCTGGGATGACCTTGGAGGCACGGGCGAAGAGCTCTTTAGAAACAGGGTCGGACATGCGGCGCAGCCTTCCGATCTGGCCGCTCGATGTCAAGCGGGTCGCCGACGTTGGCACTGGCGCTGGTGCTGGCGCAATTAACCCTTTCAAAAAGGGGTCTGACCCCTTTTTCTGAATAAGAGGTAGGTCGGGGTTGTTGGTGGGGGGTATGGGTGCGTGCTAGCCACTCGGCCCCAGGGAGAACTCATGTCGAACGACGTCCGTGCCATCAACGAAATGGTTCAGCGCGAGAGCGCTTTCATCGAATCTATTCTTCACGAGGTCCACAAGGTCGTCGTGGGTCAGGACGTGATGATCGAGCGGGTCTTGATTGGGCTGCTCACGGGCGGGCATATCTTGCTCGAAGGCGTTCCTGGGCTCGCCAAGACGCTGACCGTCAACACGATCTGCAAGACGATCTCCGCGAAGTTCCAGCGAATTCAGTTTACGCCGGACTTGCTCCCAGCCGACGTGACCGGCACCGTCATCTACAACCAGCAAAGCGGCGAGTTCACCGCCAAGAAGGGCCCGATCTTCGCGAACCTCGTGCTGGCGGACGAGATCAACCGAGCGCCGGCCAAGGTGCAAAGCGCCCTGCTCGAGGCGATGCAGGAGCAGCAGGTGACCATCGGCGACACGACCTACCCGCTCGATCAGCCGTTCATGGTGATGGCCACCCAGAATCCGATCGAACAGGAAGGCACCTACCCGCTCGCTGAAGCGCAGGTCGACCGCTTCATGCTGCACGTGAGGGTGGACTACCCGAGCCAAGACGAAGAGCGGAAGATCATGGACCAGATCTCCGACTATGTGCTCCTCGGCCAGGATGCGGGTGCAGGCATGGGCGTGCAGCAGGTCACGACGACCGCCAAGCTCCTCGAAGCCCGCAAGACGATCGGACACGTGTACATCGACCCGAAGATCAAAGACTACATCGTCCAAATCGTCACGGCGACGCGCCACCCGGTGCGCGTCGGCCTCGGCGACCTGACGGACATGATCGCCCATGGGGCGTCCCCCCGGGCGTCGATCGCACTCAACGTCGCGTCTCGCGCGCACGCGTTCATGAAGCACCGTGGGTACGTCACCCCGGAAGACATCAAAGCAATCGGCCCGGACGTGCTTCGCCACCGCATCATTCGCTCCTACGAGGCGGAAGCGGAGGAAATCACGAGCGACCAAATCGTGCGCCGGATCTTTGAAACCGTGGAAGTTCCGTAACCGAGGCCTGTCGTGATCTCGCGCGAGCTCGTCAAGAAACTCAAAAAGATCGAGATCTACACCTCGAGGCTCGCCAACGACCAGTTGGCGGGGAGCTACCACTCGGTCTTCAAAGGACGGGGCATGGCGTTTAGCGAAGTGCGCCAGTACCAGCCCGGAGACGACGTTCGTTTCATCGACTGGAACGTCAGCGCGCGCATGAACGACACCTACGTAAAGGTGTTCACGGAAGAGCGCGAAATGACCGTGATGCTGCTCGTCGACCTTTCGGCGAGCGGGCGGTTCGGCTCCGCGGAGAAGCCAAAAGTCGAAACCGTCGCGGAGGTGGCGGCGCTGCTGGCGTTCAGCGCGATCAAGAACAATGACCGCGTCGGGTTGATCCTGTTCACCGACCGCGTCGAGCGCTTCGTGCCCCCGAAAAAAGGCCGCTCGCACGTCATGCGAGTCGTCACGGAGATCCTCAACGCAGACCCCGAGGGCGAGGGCACGGACCTCGGCGTCGCGTTGGATCTGCTCGGCGGCATCGGCAAGCGCCGAACTGTGGCATTCTTGATCAGCGACTTCATCGCGGACCAGTACGAGAAGCCACTCAAAGTCGTGTCCGCGAAACACGACCTGATCCCGATCCAGATCGTCGACCCCCGAGAGGACGAGCTGCCGGACGTCGGGCTCGCTCTCATCGAGGACTTGGAAACCGGTGAGCTCGTCGAAGTCGACACGTCCGACTTGGATGTTCGCGCAGACTACGCGCGCGAAGCGCAACGCCAACGGGCCGCACGCGAGCACTTGTTCCGCCGCCTGCAATTGGATCACGTCACGGTGAGCACCGATCACGACTTCGTCAGGCCGCTTACCGAGCTCTTTCGACTCCGGCAGCGGCGACTCACGGGCTATCGGTGAAACGCTCGGCCGCCATCGTCGTCATCTCGCTCCTCGCGCCCGCTTTCGGGTTGGCGCAAGCGCCCACGGTCGCGCTCGATGCGCCGCCGGAGAGCACGCTCGGTGACCCGATCGACGTCATCGTGACCGTGACCGCAGCCGCGACGGACGAGGCAGCGGTGCCGGAACAACCGTTCGAGCCGTTCGAAATCCTCGGGAAAAAACTTGCCATCGAGCCCTCGCCCGACGGCGAGTCCAAGACGTTCACCTTCGAGCTTCAGCTCTTGTGCTTTGAGGTGGGAGTGCACGAACTCGGGCCGGTGCACGTGCGGATCACCAGCGCCGCGGGCGAACTGATCGAGATCGAATCGAACACGGCGAGCATCGAGGTCCGCTCCCTCCTCGCCAACGAACCCGAGCCGCAGCTCAAACCGCCCACCGAGCCCGTAATCGTCGAGCAGGACGACTACAGGTTGCTCATCGTCCTCGGCGCCCTGCTCGCTGTCGCGTTCGGCGCGCTGTTGGCATGGCTTTTCATCCGTTGGTGGCAGAGACGCGATCGCCCGGAGCCCGCACCGCCGCCGCCGCCGCCCCCTTGGGAAACCGCCCTTGCGGAGCTTCATGAGCTCGAGCGCGGCCGCGGCGCGGCAGTAGCCGAGGGCCGCACGGAGCAATGGGTCGACGCGGTTAGCGATTCGATCAGAGCTTACCTCGGGCGCCGCTTCGGCTTCCATGGCCTCGAAAGCACCACGGACGAGATTGCAGACGAGCTCCGCCAGGCAAAATCGCTCAACATCGAACCGCAAGACGCGGTTGGATTTCTCGGCCAATGCGACCTCGTGAAATTCGCCAAGGCGTCGTTGGCGGATGAGGCGTCGCTCACTCTGATCGAGGAAGCGCTTGCGTTGGTCGATCAGACTCGCCCGACGGCCGTCCTGCAATCCGGAGGTCAGTCGTGACTCCGGTCCAACGACGCGCCTGGGCGGCGGCTTGGTTGGCGACCGCCGCTTTCGTGGGGTTCGTCATCAGCCTGCGTTGGCTCGAATCGCGCTATCAGCTTCTGATCACCGACGAGCAATTGCGTTTCGAGCGCCCCTGGGCCGCACTGCTACTCCTCGCCGCGCCGATGGCGTGGATCGGCCGCGCGTGGGTGCAGAGACTATCCAGGCCGCGCCTCCAGTTCAGCCGAGCAGCAGCACTGCGAAATCCAAAGGGCAGCTGGCGGGGACGCCTCGCAACCCTCCCGAGCGCATTGCGTACCGTCGCACTCGCGCTCCTGGTCGTCGGCCTGGCGGGGCCTCAAAGCATTCACGCCCGAGACACGGCCGAGGTGAGCGGAATCGAGATCATCCTGACCCTCGACATGTCTCGCTCGATGGAGGCGGCGGACATCCGGCCGACACGGTTCAAGGCGACGAAGTCAGTCGTAGGCGACTTCATCGATCGCCGGCCGAACGATCGGATCGGCGCGGTCGTGTTTGGGCGCGATGCATACACCTTACTCCCGCTCACCACCGACCGTGAGGCGCTACGAACGGCGCTTCGAGGCCTGCAACTCGATCAAATCGACGGGCGCGGCACCGCGATCGGTAACGCCGTCGGTGTCAGCCTCAACCGCCTCAAGCGTTCACGCGCCAAGAGCAAAGTGATGATTCTCCTGACCGACGGAGAGTCAAACGCGGGCAACGTGTCGCCCTCACAGGCGGCAGACCTCGCGAGCGCCATGGATGTTCAGATCTACCCCATCTTGATGGGGGTCTCCGATACGGCTCCGGTTCAGCAGGGCACTGGCATCTTCGGCCGCGCGATTTTCGGAACCGCGAGATATCCGGTCAATCCGGACCTCCTCGAACAGATGGCGGACAAGACGGGTGGTGAGTTCTTCCTGGTTAGCGACCGCGAAGCCCTCGAGCAAAGCTTTCACCAGATCCTCGACGCGCTCGAAAAGACCGACATCGAAGATGCCGGACGGATGTACACCGAGCTCTTTCCTGCGTTCGTGGGTCCCGCGCTGATCTTCCTGTTCATCGAGCTGCTCGTCCTGTTGTGGTTGAGGAGGTGGCCGTGAGTTGGGCCGACTCCCAGGTTCTTTGGCTCCTCGGATTGCTCCCCGCTGCGGTCGCTGCCCTCTGGTGGAACGCGGTGAGACGCCAACGCGCGACCGAGATGTTCGGCAAGAGCGCCACGGTCGAGCCCTTGATCGCGGGTCGGGCGAAATGGTGGCGTGTCACGAGGGCCACCTTGCTCATCGTCGGAGCGGCGCTCGTGATCGTCGCGTTTGCCGGACCACAATATGGAAGCCGCACGCGGGTTCTCCGAAAGCGCGGCATCGACATCGTGATCGCGCTCGATTTCTCCAAGAGCATGCTCGCCCGGGACGTGCACCCGAGCCGAATCAAGCGTGCCAAAGCTGAACTGGAGCACCTCTTGAGCGACCTCGACGGAGACCGTGTCGGCCTCGTTGCGTTCGCGGGAGACGCCATGGCCTTCCCAATGACCGTCGACTACTCGGCGGTCCGTTTGTTCTTGCGTGACCTCGGGCCAACGGACATGCCCGTCGGCGGGACCGCGATCGGCAAGGCGCTCGTTGCATCGAAACGGCTGATTGAAAGCTCCAATGAAGGCCGCGGCGACGAGAGCAGCCCCGATCGACGTTCCAAGGTGGTGATCTTACTGACTGACGGCGAAGACCACGAAGGCGATCCCATCGCGGCCGCGGAGGAGCTGAAAGAAGCGGGGATCAAGGTTTACGCGGTCGGAATCGGCTCCGGAAGCGGCGAGCCGATTCCGAGCTACACTGCCGACGGCACACTCACCGGCCACGTAAAGGACGCGGCCGGCCGCCTCGTCATGACCTCGCTCAGCCCCGAGAACGAAGACACCCTCGAGGAAATCGCGTCGATCACCGGAGGGGAATACGTGAGAGCCGAAGAAGGCACCGTCGGAGTGACCCAAATCCGTTCGGAGCTCGCAAAGCTCCAGGCATCGGAGCGAAAGGCGAGGCGCGTCACCGTCCATGAGAACCGTTTTGCGCTGGTGTTGCTGCCGGGCTTCCTTTTGCTCGTCCTCGAAGCGCTCCTTCCGGAGGCCTGGATCGTGCGGCGACGAAGGAGAGGGGCATGAGACGCGTTGCCTGGTGCTTGTGCTGCGTGGCCGCCTTGGCATTGCCCGCAAGCGCGTCCGCTTGGAGCCCGCTTCGGGGCGAGAACTCCAACGCCAAGAAGGGCAACGCCCTGATGGCCCAAGAGCAGTACAGCCCTGCCCTCGAGGCATACGACGAAGCGGCGCGGGAGCTGCCCGACGCGCGCGCGGTGCAGCTCAACCGTGGGCTCGCCCTTCTCGCTCAAGATCTAGGCGAGCAATCGAAGGAAGCGTTTCTCGCCGCCGCGGACCCTGCTGCGTCTCCGAC
>JAFDFW010000829.1 GCA_019309605.1 Deltaproteobacteria bacterium
CACGCGGACGTCGGTTACGTGGTCATGGACATCGAGCTCGACGATGCGGGCCCCCTGCTAGACGAGCTCAGGGCGATTTCAGCAACGATCCGCGTTCGACTTCTGCACTGACGCCAGAGCGTCGCTCGGGCTTGCATGGTTATCGGATTTCCGTTGCCGCGGTGGCGGCGTCGTCGTCGACCCAGGCCATGAAGACCGTGTACCCCAGCGAGAGAATCACGGCGCCGACAAATAGTCCCAGGATGCCGCCGGCCATGAAGCCGCCCAACGAGCCCATGAAGAGGATCAGCATCGGGACGGACGAGCCATGCCCCATCAGGAGTGGCTTTAGGACGTTGTCGCTGAGCCCCACCAGCATCGACCAGATGGCGAACAAGATGGCGACGACGGTCGAGTTCGTCGAGAACACGTAAAAAATGACGGGCACCAAGATGATCGTTGATGGCAGTTGCATCACCGCCAGGATCAAGATCATCAGTGTCCACAGCCCTGCGGCCGGAACGCCGACGACGAGCATTCCAAGCCCCGCAAGAAGCGCCTGAATCACCGCTACGCCGAGGACTCCGCGCGTGACGCTTCGGATGCTCGACGCAGCCATCTCCGCCATCTGGGGACCTCTCTTCCCGGCGACCAAGAAGGCGACTTTGCGCGCCATCTCGGCCGCGCGGTCGCCGTTTGGCAAGAGGGCGCCCGCAACGAAGATCGCGACGACAAACATCAGCAGACCGAACCCTAGGTTACCTACGGTCGACACCAGCCACGCTCCAACATCCTTGAGGTACGGGGCGGCCTTGATCAACGCGGACTCGAGATTCTGGGACGCGCCCAGCCAGAGCGCGTCCAACCGTTCGCCGATGAGGGGCCAATCGGATATCCCATGGGGCGGTGGCGGCACCTTGATAGCGTCGTGCTTGAAATCGTCCGACAACCCTGCCGTCGAGTCGACCAGGCTTGCTCCAAGCGCGACGGTCGGCACGATCAGGACGAACAGAGCGGTGACGACCAGCAAGGCGGCAGCCAGCTTCGGACGTCCACCGAGGGCGCGCGCGAGCTTGGCGTACGGGGTCTGAACCGCGATCGCGATGATCACGCCCCCGACGAGGGGGCTGATGAATGGTCCCAATATCCTCAGACACCAGAACACCAGGAGCGCAAGAATGCTCAGCCGCACCGCGGCACGTATCACCCGTTTATCGAAATCTCCGCTGCTCTCGCTGTCTTGGTCCGACGTCATATGACCCGCTTCCGCTCCGAGCATACCCCCCAGGTCGAAGTGGTCGACCTTCTGCGCCGACGTCACGCTGCGGGTTAGTCTTCGCTCACCCAGAGCAAGGCCTCGTCGTGCCCGCTCATTGGGAATGCCCGGGCTTCGGCCGCGATGAATCTAGACGCGAAACGCGGTATCGCGGACACTAGTCGGTCGTTTGTGACGAGCGCGATGCGTCGGATCCTGGCCTGGTGCTCCTTCACGAAACGCATGTGAGCGCTGAGGGCAGAAAAATCGTCCCAGCCGGGGAAGTGCTCCGCGACGATCATCAAGCCGCTTAGCCCTCCCGCCTTCTCGAGGTAGGGGTCGAGTTCTGCGCCGACCCGCTCGAAATCGGCAGCCTCGAGCTCGCCCTTCGGTTGCAGAATCAAGACGCCTCTTTCCTCGTTGAGCTCAAACGACAAATGTCCTTGAGAGGGTGGCTCCGAGATCCACTGGCGAGCTGCTTCGAGCTCGTCGTCGTCGAAGACGCGAACTTCCCCGGGGACAGCAAAGCCAAACGCCTTGATCATATTCTCGATCCAGTCGACGTCGGTCACGATTGCGACGCGCTCGAACGAGGTCAGGTGCTTCATACCCACCTTGGTGTCTTCCCAGGCCGCGCCGCCGGAGTAACCCGTGAACTGCTCTCCGAAGACATAGAGCAGACGCACCTTCTTGTGACGCGTGAGCTGTGCTTCCGGCTGTGACTTCACCGCTGGCTTTGAGCCCGAGCACGCGCTCGGGAAGGTCGTTCATCACCTCGATCATGGGGCTTCCTTTCGGTACGACGCGTCGCTGGCGCCCGGCGCCATTTATGGCATGGTCGCGCCCGCATCATGACTCACAAGATTACGGCAAACAAAGTAGTTTCTCTCTCTTACACCCTGCGCGACGATGACGGAGAAGTCATCGATCAGTCCGAGGACGGGAGTCCGCTTCTGTACCTTCACGGCGGCCAGAACATCGTTCCTGGTCTCGAGGAGCAGCTCGAGGGTGTGGCCGAGGGCGAGTCCCTCAAAGCCACCGTGTCGCCCGAGAAGGGGTACGGCCCACGGATCGGCGAGGCTCAGCAAGTTCCACGCAACTTGTTTCCCGCGGATGCAGAGCTTGCGGCCGGCATGCAAGTCGTCGCTCACGACGATGAGGGCCGCCAGATCCCGTTTTTCGTCACGGGCATCACCGAGGAAACAATCACGGTCGATCCGAATCACCCGCTCGCGGGCGAGACCCTGCACTTCGAGGTGACGGTCGACTCACTCCGAGACGCAACCGAAGAAGAGATCACCCACGGCCACCCGCACGGCCCCGGCGGTCACCACCACTAAGCACCCTCCTCGTTAGAAGAGGAACTGGAGCTGTATGTTGAACCGGAAGCCGTTTAGCCGGCCGGCTTCCCAGCGCTGCGCCGTCCAGGCCGCTTCCGCGACGACCTTGAGACTGTTGCCGAGGATGTACGACGTACCCGCTAGCGCCAGCTCGTTGTTGGTCGTCTGCTCGCCGTTCTGACCATATTGCTCGAGTGCGGCAGCCGGATCGGTGGCATTCGCGATCTGGAACTCACCGTAGCTCCTGGCGTCGCTTCGGAGCCACGGCGTGAGATAGGTGACGCTGTATCGCAGCGCGAGCTCCCACATCAGAGAGAACCGATACCC
>JAFDFW010000140.1 GCA_019309605.1 Deltaproteobacteria bacterium
TATCGTGCATCCCAGCACGAGCGCGGCGATCAGAACTCGCATGTCATTTCCTTCATCGGTGCATCAACTCGAGTCGTAGTCGGGCGGATTCTTCGCGTTGCCGTTCGACGGAAGCGCGCGCCCAAATGAGGAGCGCGGCCAACCCCGTGAACGCGATGAAGCTGAGCCCGAGTGCCCAGTACATCTCGGACTCGAGGCCGCCCCCCTTGCCCGTGATGACCGTAGGGTGAACGCCTCGCCAGCGCTGAACGCTGTAGTGAATCAACGGAAGGTTTATCAAGCCCAGCAGCGCCAAGCCGGCGGCAAACCGCTTCTCGACCTCGCCTGCGTCGCCCATGGAGCGAAGCACGAGGTACGCGGCGAAGATCATGCCCGACAGCAGCGTGGTGGTGAGCCGCGGGTCCCAGGTCCACCAAACCCCCCAAGCCTTGCGCGCCCAGAGCGGACCTGTGAGCAGCACGATCAGGCAAAACAGCGTCCCGACCTCCGCGCCCGCGACAGCGACCGCATCCCATCTCGGGTCGCGCCTGAGTAGATACACCGCACTACCCACCGCCGACACGAAGAAGCCGATGTACATCGCGTAGGCGCTCGGAACGTGGAAGTAGAAGATCTTCTGGACGATGCCCATCTGTTGTTCGACGGGGGCGACGACGAAGATCGTGTAGAGGGCTGCCGCAAAGACCGCCAGCGTTGCGAACAACACCAGTGACCACACGGTCGAATTACCGGATTGACCTGTAGGGCTCATGATCGCGCTCGCCGGGACGCTAGCATGCGGTCGCAGAGGCGTCAGCCACCGTAGGGCCTGAATTCTGCGATTAAATGCCTTCGGTTTGCCGCCGTTCCAGCTCACCGCTAAAGACGGCGCTAATGGATTTGCTCGACCGGCGGTTCCTTTTCGTAGTCGGCAAGGGTGGCGTCGGGAAGACAACCGTGGCGACCGGACTGGCCCTTGCGGCAAGCCGCCGCGACAAGAAGGTCCTGCTCGCGCTCGTGAACTGCAAGGAGCGCGTGAGCCGGCTCCTCGATACCGAGCCGATCGGGTCTGAGATTGTCACCGTTCGGGAGAACCTCGACGTCGTGAACATGACCCCGGACGCAGCCCTGGAAGAATACGGGCTGATGATCCTGAAAGTGAAGGCCGTCTTCAACGCCGTCTTCAAGAACCGGCTGGTGCGTGCATTCCTGAAGGGGACTCCCGGCCTCGAGGCTTGGTCGATGCTTGGAAAGGCGTTCTACCACGCGTGCCCACCAAAAGGAGAACCGGACTACGACCTCGTGATCGTCGATGCCCCGGCCACCGGGCACGCGCTCGACATGCTCCGCGTGCCGTTCGTCATCGAAAACGTGGCACCCCCCGGGATGTTGCGGCGAGATGCGGCGCGGGCCGCCGAGATGTTTCGTGACCCGAAGCAATCGGGCGCTGTCCTAGTCACACTCCCCGAGTACATGCCCGCAAGCGAGACCATCGAGCTTTCGAATGCCCTGACGAACGAGCTCGAGATTCCGGTGCTGCGGCTGGTCATCAACCGTGTGCTCAACGTGCTCTTCGCTGAGAAGGAACGGCCCGTTCTCGAAAGCCTGCCATCGGAGATCCCCGAAGACAGCGACATCCGCGGGCTGACCGTGGCCGGCAGGCGGCGCGCGCTCCGCGAGACGGTTCAGGCAAGGGCCGTCCGTCGGGTGTGTGGCCACATCGATGCACCGTGCAGCGAGCTGCCCTACTACAACGGCCTCGAAAACGACACCGCCGCCATCGAGGCCCTGAGCGAGGCGCTCCTGCGCACCGTTTGATCGCTTGCGGTCGGTCGACAATCCACTAGTTTGCCCGGCGAGGTCATCATGCCCGGCTCGGCTACGTCAGGTCTCTCCTTTCAAACACCACTGATCTTCGAGCAGGGCTCGCCCAATCGTCATGGGGCATCGCTCGCGCCGGACGATCTACCCGAAGTCGACGCCAGGGCCGCATTCGGAGAAATGGCACGGGAGGTCCCACCCATGTTGCCGGAGGTTTCCGAGCCCGAGGCCTTCCGCCACTACGTTCGGTTGAGCCAACAGAACTTTGCGATCGACACCGGCATGTACCCACTCGGCTCGTGCACGATGAAGTACAATCCCAAGGTCAACGAGTGGGCCGCGAGGTTGGCTGGGTTCGCTGACCTCCACCCCTACATGCCGGACGAGTTGGTCCAGGGCGCCCTCGAGCTGATGTGGCGCCTGGAGCGCGGGCTCGCCGAGGTGTGCGGCATGGATCGCGTCTCGCTGCACCCGGCCGCCGGAGCACAGGGCGAGCTTACCGGGTTGATGATGATCCGGGCTTACCACCAGGCCCGGGGGCGAGACCCGAAGAAGGTGCTGATCCCCGACACCGCGCACGGCACCAATCCCGCATCGTGTGCGCTCAACGGCCTGCAAGCCGTAGCCTTTCCCGTCGGCGAGGACGGCATCGTCACTACCGACGCCCTGCTGCCGTTCGTCGACGACGACGTAGCCGCGATCATGGCGACCAACCCGAACACCGTCGGGCTCTTCGAAACCCACATGCCGGCAATCGCCGAGCTGATTCACAGCAAGGGCGGCCTCGTCTACGGCGATGGCGCCAATCTCAACGCCTTGATGGGCAAGGCGAGGCCTGGCGATCTCGGCATCGACGTGATGCAGTTCAACCTGCACAAGACCTTCACCACCCCGCACGGCGGTGGCGGCCCCGGCTGCGGCCCGGTTGGGTACAAGGCGCTTCTCGATCCCTACGCGCCCGTCCCGGTGGTCGAGGAGCGAGATGGACGCTTCGCCCTCGACTACGACAGCCGTCCGGCGTCCGTCGGGAGGCTCCGGTCGTTCCAGGGCAACTTCGGCATGATGGTGCGCGCCTACGCCTATCTGCGTGAAATGGGCGCCGAAGGCCTTAAACGAGCCACCGAGCTCGCGGTACTCAACGCCAACTACCTCCGCGTCCGTCTCGGCGATATCTGGCACGTTCCCTACGATTCGATCTGCATGCACGAAGTGGTGATCAGCGATCGCCACCTCAAGCCGTCGGGCGTCACCACGATGGACGTGGCCAAGCGACTGATGGACTACGGCTTTCACCCGCCGACGGTGTACTTCCCGCTGGTCGTGAAGGGCGCAATGCTGATCGAACCGACCGAAACCGAGAGCCTTCAGACGCTCGACGAGTTCGTAGACGTCATGAAGACGATCAGCGACGAGGCGACCGAGGATCCCGACTTCGTGAAGAGCGCGCCGCAGTCTACGCGTTTGCGTCGGCTGGATGAGACTCAGGCTGCTCGCCATCCTGTGCTGCGCTGGACAGCTCCCGAAACACCGCCCGAACCATAGTCTGCTTCTGGTGAAATGGCAGAAACGCGGCCTTGAAACCGTTGATGATGATGCGGTGAATGTCGTCGCGGTCCAACCCCATCTGGCTGTGGCAAAGCCAGAGCTCGCGCGAAACCGTGGTGTCGGCGATCAGCCGGTTGTCGGTGTTGACCGTCACGCGTAGCCCAAGGTCGTGGTAGAGCTTCATCGGGTGTGAGCGAAGATCTCTCACGGCGCCGGTCTGCACGTTCGAGGACGGACAGCACTCGAGCGCGATGCGGTGATCGTTGACGTAGTGCAGCAGGTCGCCATCTTCGCGTAGGCGGCAACCGTGACCAATGCGGTGCGCGCCGCACACGTGGATCGCCTGGTGAATCGAAGCGGGCCCGTACGCTTCCCCCGCGTGGATAGTCACTGCAATGTTGTTGTCGCGGACCAGCTTGAACGCTCGAAGGTGGTGTTTGGCAGGATGATCATACTCGGCGCCCGCAAGGTCGAACGCCACCACGCCGCGGTTCTTGTAGGCCACTGCGAGCTGCGCCATTTCGAAGGACGATTCGGGCGAGATGTTCCGAATGCCGCAGAGGATGACGTTGGCCACGATGCCGTGATCTTTTTGTGCGTCCCAAAGGCCGGTCAGCACGGCTTCGACGACGGTCGTGAGCCGGAGACCTCCGCGGGTGTGGAGCATGGGTGAGTAGCGAACCTCCATGTAGCGAACGTTCTCGGCGGCAGCATCCTCGCTGAGCTCATAGGCGACGCGGTAGAGCGCCTCGGCAGTCTGCAAGACCTTGAGCGTCGTATCGAACGCTTTCAGGTAGTCGACCAGCGAGCCCGCGTGCTCCCCACAGTGGAGCGCCTTGCCAAGAGCCGCCGGCGTATCCGCTGGCAACTGGATGCTCTGCTCTTCGGCGAGCTCGAGCATCGTCGACAATCGCAGCGAGCCGTCTAGATGGACGTGGAGGTCCGTCTTGGGGAGTCTCTGAATGTGGGAGAGCGTCAGCTCCATCCCTTCTATTGTACCCGGTTAACGCGCGACCTCGAAACGGGCCAAAACTTCAATGACTTCATCGAGGCGCTTGGCGGCGACGCTCACCCGCGTGGGCATGCCGCCGTTGAGCCCGAGGGCGCTCACGAGGTCGATGCCGCTGTCGAAACCCGCCGCTACGGTGACGGTGGTTTCGTCATGCACCAAGGAGATCGGCGCCAGGCGCTGGCCGATCAGCAGGAGCTCGGTCTTGTCGTACGGCCCGTCGCGCCGCCTCGCATCACAGATCGCCAGCGCTCCGCGGACCTCGTACTTGGCCGAGAGGCGCTTGGCCTCTCGCTCCTTCGCGTGCAGGGCTTCGGCGGCCGCCTGAAACTCCCGGTATAGCGAGGAATCACGGGCGCCGTCGGCAAGGTAGCGCACGATCAGACCGCGGAGGGCCTCATCATGTGGCCTGGCGCGCAGGGCACGATCGAGAACCCGGGCGCGCTCGGTCGGCTCACCCAACCTCGTGTCGATGGCCCGGGCATCGTCATCCGCCTCCTCGTAGGGCTCGACCCCGGCGCGAATCCACTTGGCCGCCGAGCAAAGGCCATCGAAATCCAAGTGGCAGCAGATTGTGTCGACCGGACCTGCGGCCGCCACACGCTCTGGGGTGACCATTTCAGGGCAGGCACCGTGCTGCGCCTTGGTCCTGAGGACGAAACGGGGGTCGGCCACGTAATCCAGGTGGCGATCGTGGTCGTGGTGGTCGACCCACATCGCGAGCCGCGAACCTAGGCCCTCGATGAACGGAAGGGTGGTCTTTTCAAAGCTCGCCCCCCCGGCATTCGCTGCAAACGCGACGTCCAGCACGACCACACGGCCTGGAAGGCTGTCTGGCTTCGGCAGCTTACGGGGCGTTCCATAGGCCAAATACGGGAAATCACCCACCTCCTGAGCATGTGGCCGGGACCGATTCCGCGCAACTCGCCGATGCTGGGATCGGTTTTTCCCAAACCGATGCCTCGGAGAAACAAATCGGAAATGCAGGCCAGCCATAGATCCTCCCGTGCCGCCGCCGAGGGTGCGCTGCGGCCGTGACTAAGAGGTACAAGATCATGGAAGAACAACTTTCGGAACTGACAACGTATGCCAACGCCTTGTGGGTTCTCGTTAGCGCGGCACTCGTTTTCTTCATGCATGCAGGCTTCGCTCTCGTAGAGAGCGGCTTCTGTAGGAGGAAAAACGCGGTCATGGTGCTGATGAAGAACTTCGGCGTCGTCGCGATTTCATCGCTCATCTTCTACTTGGTGGGCTACGGCGTGATGTTTGGCGAAGGGAATGCCTTCATGGGGCTCGCCAAGTTCTTCCCGGCCAACGGGGGAGCGGACGCGGACTTGCCGCCATACGTTTTCCTGTTCTTCCAGCTAGTCTTCGCAGCGACGGCCTGCACCATCGTGTCGGGCGCGATCGCCGAGCGTGGCCGGCTCCTGACCTTCTTCCTCTTCACGGCGCTTGCCACCATGCTCATTTATCCAGTGGTCGGTCACTGGGTCTGGGGCGGCGGCTGGCTGGCATGGCCCTCGCAGGCGCCCTCATCATCGGACCCCGCATTGGCAAGTACCTGCCGGACGGCTCAGTCAGGCCCATGCCCGCCCACAACTTCCCGCTCGCCGCGCTTGGCGTGCTGATCCTATGGCTCGGCTGGTTTGGTTTCAACGGCGGCTCGGAGCTCGCCATCGACGCCGAGGTCGGCCGAATCGTCCTCGTGACCAACCTCGCGGCTTCGGCTGGATTCATCGCTGCGCTGGCCTGGATCAAGATGCGCAGCGGTCTGCTCGACCTCTCGATGGCCCTGAACGGCGCGCTCGCC
>JAFDFW010000141.1 GCA_019309605.1 Deltaproteobacteria bacterium
CATCCTCGTCTTGCCGGCCTGCGATCGCTCGAAGATCGACGAAGCGAAGTGGAAGGAGGCGGGCGCCGAAGCCGTGCTCCCTTTCAAGAAAAGTCTCAAGCGGGCGCTCGTAGCTGGCCTCGAGGAAGGCGCGGTTGAAGCGGTTTCTGCGTGCCGCATCGAGGCGCCCAAGCTCGCCGAGGCACAAAGCATCGGCGCGATCAAAGTAGGCCGAGCGAGCCAGAAGCTACGCAATCCGAGCAACGCCCCCAAGCTCTGGATGCAGCCGTTTCTTCAAGTGTACGAGACCGACCCCGAACGCAGAGTGCCCGGTGTCGTCTTCATCGACGACAAGACCGTGGGCTATGTCGAGCCGATCTTCATGCAGCCGCTGTGCGTGACCTGCCACGGCGCCGAGTTGCCGCCCGACTTGAGAGCGAGGCTCGCGGAGCTGTACCCCGAGGACCAGGCCACCGGCTACGCGGCAGGTGACTTCCGCGGCGTGTTCTGGGTTGAGCTCCCACGCGAGTGATCGACGGCCGATCGAGCATTGGGCGTCAGCCCATGGCCGCGATTCTCTCCGGCTCGATGTAGTAGAGCACTCTGACCTCGCCCGGCGTCCGGAACGGATACTCATCGACGCCCATGTACTTCTTCGCCATGAGATCGATGTGCTGCTCCGCGCCGTCGTTGGTGATTCTTGCGACGCGGCCGCGAATCATCAGAGAGCGATAGGGGTTCTCGGGATCGGTGACGGAGACGGCAACCCTCGGGTCGCGTCGGATGTTTCGGTCTTTGAGCCGTCCTTCCGCCGAGTTGACGACGATCAAGGGCCCGTCTGTGTCTACCCAGACTGCGCTTGCTTGCGGGCTGCCATCGGACATGAGCGTCGACAGGTGTGCAAACGCAGGCTTGTCGAAGATGTCGGCGTGTGATTCGGGGATTTGCTTCATGACGCTCCTCCTGAGGTGGGTTATCAGTCTTCTAAGGCCTGCTTTGCCGGTGTCCACGGCATCCGGAGGCTACCGGAGCAGCTCTTCGGTCAGATGCCAGACGGTTGCGAAGCCTAACACGAGCGGCCCGTCCAGTGGGCGACACGAACCGCCAACTTCACGGGACGACGATGTTGAATGTTCCGTCCGGCTTGTCGAACAGTCGGAAGAAGCGAACCAAGTCCACGCGGCTGCCCTCGACCTCGAGGTCGTCGGTGAACAGCGTGTCCCTGATGCCGACCTTTCCGGTGGCCATTTTGAGGTAGATGTCGCGGGTGATTCTCAGCGTCACGTGTGCGTCGGGGTCTGGATCGCGTTTGTAGTGGCGCAAGACTGAGTTCTTGAGCTCGAGGACGTGGCTAACACCGAGATCGCTGAAGATCAGATTCACGATCATTTCCATCCCCTCTGCTTTCGGGGCATTCAAACGGGCTGCCATCGCGTCGAGGAAGGGCTCCAACGGCGCTTGCTTGATCATGTCCATAGCCGACGCCAGGTCAATGCCCTCCTCGGGACCGCCGTGGCGCAGCTCGAGGGCGCCCGTTAGATAGACGTCGCGCCAAGGCCCGGACTCAGACTGATACCCGAGCTGGTCGTACGCACGCGCAAGAAGCGCGCGGGCCTCCTGGTTTTCGGGATCCGAAAACACGAGGTGGTTCACAACCTCTGCGACCCATCGATAGTCGCCCGTGTCGTAAGCGGCCTGTGCGCTCGTCAGCAAACTGGCAGCGCCTCCCGCCAGTTTCACGTATCTCGCTCCCGCTTCCGCCGGTGGCAGAGGGTCGAGATTGGCGGGGTTGCCGTCGTACCAACCGAAGTAGCGTTGGTAGACCGCCTTCGCGTTGTGTTTGAGCGTGCCGTAATAGCCGCGGTTGGGAAACGAGCGTCGCAACGACTCGGGCAACTCGAGCTCCTCGGCGATTTCCCGTGGGGTGTGGCCGTGCAGCGCGAGTCGCAAGGTCTGGTCGTTGATGTACTTGTAGGTATCGCGCTGCTTTTCGAGGAAGGCGATGATGCGTTCGTTGCCCCAGATCGGCCAATGATGGCTTCCGAAGTAGACATCGGCCTCACCGAAGAGTGCGATGATCTCATCGATGTACCCGCTCCACTTGAGGGCGTCCCGCACCTTGGCGCCGCGCAATGTGTAGAGATTGTGCATGTTGTGCGACACGACTTCGGCGCCGCAGAAGGCCTTCAAATCGGGCAGGTAGAACGTCAGCTCTGCTGGAGCCTCGGACCCCGGAGCGTTCTGGAACACGAACTTCACTCCGTCGATCGTCAGTTCGGTCGTCGTCTCACGAATGATCTCGGTAGGCTGGAGGATGCCGAAGGTGCCCTGGGCAGGTCCCTTGCCGAGGCCGGAACCCACGTGGCCCCGCTCGGTGCGAGGCAGTCGTAGTCCGAACATGTAGAGCGCCCGCCGCGACATCGTCACCCCAGCGACGATGTTTTCGCTGGTCGCTTCGTCGACGAACGACTCGGGCGCAATGATCGGCACTTTCCGCTCTTCGGCCTCCTCCGGTGTGAGGACCCCAAGCACGCCGCCAAAGTGGTCGATGTGGCTGTGCGTGAAGATGACCGCCGACACGGGTTTGTCGCCCAGATGCTCGCGAGCGAAGGCAATCGCGGCGCGTGCTGTTTCTTCTGCGGTGAGCGGGTCGACGACGATCCATCCAGTCTCGCCATCGATCAGCGACATGTTGGCAAGGTCGTACCCGCGCAGCTGGTGCACGCCCTTCGTGACCTCGAACAAGCCATGAATGTTGTTTAGGCGCGCCTGCCGCCAAAGGCTTGGGTTCACGCTTGCAGGGGCCTCGCCATCGACGAACCCGTACGAGGGCATATCCCAGATCGTGTTACCTTTGGCGCCGGTGACGCGAAGCTCGGCGTTGCTCGCGATCAATCCGCGTTTCGCGTCTTCGAAGTCCTGCGGATCGGACAGCGGCAGAGTTTCGCCGACGCTTGCGTTGAGCGCGGCCGTCTCCGCAGACGGTGCCGTATTGCCCGCCACGTCAGGCGGCAGGTTCGCCCCAGCAAAGGAGGGCGCTTCAACTTTTTGCGCGCACCCGCTAAGCGCCAAGGCGAGAATCAAGGTCGTCGGGATCTGCTGCTGCATGGCCTGTGCCCTCGGGAACGACGCGAGCCTACGTGAACCCGACGACAGATGGAACGGGCAACGGTCGGGACTACGGCTCGATCAGCGCGTATTCTCCGACGTCGTCTCCCAGGATCTCCCAGCGGGTCGAGTCACGGCTTCGATTGGGCCCGAACGAATACACAAAAACCACGCGGCGACCGTTTTCCTTGTCGCAGCGGTCGCGGATCCAGTAGGGCGAGTTCCATGGGTCCAAGAAGAACTCCGCTCGTGCTTCGGGGAGCCCGCGGTCGACCAGTCGCGTGAACGAACCTTTCGTGAGCGGTCGTGCGTATTTCTTCTTCTCGACGAAGGTGTAGATGCGCTTGTGCAAGCCACACTTGGTGAGCGCCGGCCTGTCTTCCGCCTCCGCCAGCTCGATGAGGTCCTTCTTGAGGGCCTCGGTTTCGGCCCTGGCCATCCCGACGTTTGCGGGGTCACCGCTTTGCCGGTTCTGAGACCACGATGCCGTCGAGAATGCTAGCGCGAGGGTGAGCATCACCACGCCTGTTGCTCGGGAGAGTGAGCTGCCGCGTTCACCTGAGAAACTCTCAGAGTTCGCGATGGCGACCAACAAGAAACCGAAACCCAGCGCACACTCGACGACTTCCCCCGTGAACTTCCAGGGATACCAAACGTGGAGCGCGAACATCGCGAACATCGACGGCGTGAGCTCGACGGGCGGGACGACGATCGCGATTCGATCGAGCCGCCGTCGCACGGAAGGAAACAACGCGATCAGCGGTAGCAACACTCCATAGCCGAGGATGATGCCGCGAAACACGAGCATCCGAAGCTTGGTGCTTGCGATATTGTGGAGGTTGAGCTCCTGCTGGAAGTTCTCTGCCAAGAAATAGTCGGGCGGCCTATGTCCGAAGACACGTTGCCCCCACGAGATTTCCTCCATCGCCACGAACACGCAGAAGAGCGCAAGCCCCGCGAGGAACCAGGGGAGGGAGCCCGTCGTTCGCCGTTGACGCCACGCCGCCATCACGAAGACACCGCCTGCGATGAAGAAGCTCCAGAATGACGCCCATTCGAGGGCCTGGTCTTCTTGGACACTTCGGTAGTAGATGTCCGGGTAGCTCGCCTCCAGCCACGCAAACGCACCGAGGAAGCCTATAAGGAGCACGTTGGCTGAGACAGCCCGTCTTCCCGATGCATCCGAGACCACTGACACCAAGGACATGCCTTACAGCCTGTCCGGCGTCTTTACAACAGCGAGCAACGCTGATGCGCCGCGACCGGCGGTCTGGTAAATGTGCCTGCAGATGGGCTTGTACGACCGCTACATCCTCCCACCCCTCATCAATCTGGCCTGCTCCTCCAAGCCGAACATGAAGCAACGGGAAAAGGTGGTTCCTCTTGCGGAGGGCGAGGTTCTCGAGATCGGCGTGGGCAGCGGCTTGAACTTTCCCTTCTACGACACCGACAAGGTCCGAAAGGTGTGGGGCCTCGAGCCCTCCGAGGGCATGCGCCTGCTTGCGCGCAAGAAGCTCGCGGGATCGGAGCTCAACGTAGAGCTGATCGATCTCCCGGGTGAGGAAATCCCGCTCGACACGAACAGCGTGGATACCGTGGTGGTCACGTACACGCTGTGCACGATCCCCGATGCACAGCGCGCGCTGCGAGGGATGCGGCGTGTTCTCCGACCCGGGGGCCACCTCTTGTTCTGCGAGCACGGCGCGGCGCCGGATGAGGGCGTTCGACGATGGCAGGAGCGACTCAACCCGATCTGGCGTCGGTTCTCCGGCGGCTGCAACATCAACAAGGACATCCCTGGCCTTCTGGAATCTTCCGGCTTCCGAGTCGTCGTCGACGAGCGAATGTACATCCCGGGGGTCAAGGCCCTCTCGTACAACTACTGGGGCAGCGCCGCCGCTGATCGGTTATCCTGATGGCCAGTGGGCAAGGGGATCGCATTGTTGTGCTTGGCCGGGGGGGGCGCAGTTTGTGCGGCATCGCTCGGCTTCTTCCCCGCTGACTATCTCGTGTTCCAGGCGCCCCGCGCAGTCGTCTTCGGCGCCGGAGCAGTGTTCGTCCTGGTTGGCTTCATGCTGTTGGCCGGCGATCACCGTGCCAGCGATTCAATCGGGTCGATCGTCCTCCTGACTCTCGCCGCCATGGGTGGTTGGGTCACCTTCTACGCTCCGGAAGGAACCATCAATCGTGTCTTCCCGTTCATTCCCGCGTCGGTCAACGACGCGCTCGGGCGCCTGCTGTTCGGCCTCGGCGCGGCCGCGTGCCTAGGCATGGCGGCGTGGGCGCTGCGCCGTTTGTTCCGCTAGGAGCCATTGGGAATCGGCTTGCCACGGTGTGCGCGGCTGGGTCGCCTTCTAGTAGCAAGCCGCAGTTTTCGCAGAGGACGTTTTCCCAGTTCGCATCGCGACCGTCGGCGCCGCTGGCGAGCATGGCGTTGACCCAGTCGACGATTGTGGGGACGCCGCCGGTCGTGTCGTCGTACACCTTAGCGTCAGCGGCGTCTCGCCGGCTCCACGCCGTTGATCGCGCAGATTCTCTGGCGCACCGCGGGCGCGGGTTCCTCTTCGATCGCGTGCTCATACGCCATGATGGTGAGCCGAGGCGCGAACGCATCTAGCAACTCCGCCGGGTTGAGAAGGAACGCCGGGTTGTGTGGACGGCCGAGTTTCTCGTTGCCCTTCGCGAAGGTTTCGTAAATCAGCACCCCGCCTGGCCCGAGCGATTCGACCAGGCGCGGCAAGTGAGGGCGGTGCAGGTAGTTGGTGACGACGGGCCAGGCACCGGCTTCCAAGTCAGCCTGGAGGATCTCGACCTTTTCGTTCGTCGCGAGGTCGCTCACGCCGGCAACATCGATGTCTACGGCGAGCACGCGGTATCCCAGTGCAGTCAAGTACCGAGTGTGGCGGCCGGCTCCGCAGGCGAGGTCCAAGACGATTCCGCCCTCTGGAATCAGCGACGCAAAGCGTTCGACCCAGGGCGACGGCTGCAAGGACATGTCTAGATGCCCAAATTCGCGAGGCTTTCGGACACGCTGCTGAGGATCTCCGCGAACTTCGGATGCGAGGTCTCGAAGTCTTCGATCAGTGCGGAGACGCGTCCGCTCAGCGGGCCTCCGGGGGCGGCCTTGTCTCCGGTTTCAGCTTCGCCGAGCGCTTCGTGAATCTCTTGCATTGCCCGCACCAGCGCCTCCCGGTCGTCCGGGCCGATGTCCTCACCGGATTCGAGTTCCTGACGTAGGGCGCCGAGCGCTTCATTCAACTGCTGACGGGGCATACCTCAATCCTGCCGCTATCCGTCCCCGATGGGAAGGGAAAAACGGATTGGTTAGCCCGTGGAGATAGCTTCGAGCTCCATCCACCGGGACATCAGGCGTTCGAGGTCTTCTTGAATCTCACGTTGGCGCTCGACGATAGCCGGGACCTCCGAGGCGCGTTCTGCGTACAGGGTCGGATCGCTTAGGGTCGATTCGATCTCCGCGGCGGTGGTCTCGGCCTGCTCTATCGAACCGACGATTTCCTCAAGTTCGATTTTCTCTTTGTAAGATAGCTTGCGGGGTTTGGGCGTGGCGTTGCGCTTTTCCGGTTTGTCGACCGCTCGGCTCGTGCGTTCGCGACTAGCGTCACGTTCAGCGCGCCGTTCGCGATAGTCGGTGTAGTTGCCGGCATACGCTGTGACCTGTCCATCCTCTTCGAACGCCAGAATTCCAGTGGCGACGCGGTCGAGAAAGTACCGGTCGTGACAAACGATGAGGGCGGTCGATTCACCTTCGACGATCATCTCCTCGAGCGTTGCGAGTGTCGAGACGTC
>JAFDFW010000142.1 GCA_019309605.1 Deltaproteobacteria bacterium
GACGGCTGTGCGGTCACCTGCGACGACTTTCGCGAGGCGATGGCCGAGGCCAACGATGCGGACCTCACCGAGCTCGAGCGCTGGTACTTGCAAGCGGGCACCCCTGTCGTGCGAGCACGCGGGGCCTGGGACGAGTCGGCAGGCGCCTATGCGCTCACCCTTGCGCAGTCCCAGCGCGTCTTTCCCGAAGAGCCGGAGCCATTGTCGCTTCCGATTCCCGTTCGGGTGGCCCTGTTGGGCGCCGACGGACACGACATCACCGGCACTGCGCGCACCCTCGTGCTCACCGTGGCCGAGCAGACGTTCACGTTCGAGGGCGTGTCCGAGCGTCCCGTCGCCTCGATCGCGCGGGATTTTTCGGCGCCGATCAAGCTCGAGGTCCAGCGCAGCCGCGAGGAGCTCGCCTTCTTGATGGCGCACGACTCCGATCCCTTCAACCGATGGGAGGCCGGCCAGGACCTATCCAAGCGGGTCCTGCTCGGGCTCGTGGAGCGAGTCGTCGAAGGCCGCTCGCTCGATCTCAATGAGGGGCTGGTCGACGCATTTCGAAAAGTGTTGTCAGACCCGAGCGTCGACGGGTCGATCAAGGCTCTGACGCTGGCGCTTCCGTCCGAGGAGCTTCTCGCGCAAGAGCTGGACCTGGTCGACCCCGATGCCGTTCACCGCGCACGACGCTTCGTCGTCCACGAGCTTGCCACCGCACTTCGCGATGACCTGATGCACGCGTACGAGCGGCACGCACACGGCACCGACGCGATCGACAAAGAGCAGATCGCCCGCCGCCGCATCAAGAACCGCGCGCTCCGCTACCTCGCGGCACTCGAACAGCCCGAGACCACCGCCATGGCCGTCGAGCAGTTCAGCACCGCCGCAGGCATGACGGACTACGAGGCCGCGTTCATGAGCTTGGTCGACCTGGTGTCGCCCGAGACCGATCGCGCGATCGAGGCGTTCTACCAGCGGTGGCGGGACGACGCGCTCGTATTGGACAAGTGGTTTCGCATGCAGGCGATGTCGAGCACGCCCGCGGCATTTGAACGTGTGGTGGCGCTGTCGAAGCACCCAGACTTCAACCTTGCCAATCCAAATCGAGCCCGCTCGCTCCTGTACGCCTTTGCCGCCGGGAACCCGGTCGGCTTCCACAGGGCGGACGGCGCGGCGTACCGATTCGTCGCCGATCAGATCCTCGAGCTCGACGCGCTCAATCCCCAGGTCGCCGCGCGCATCGTCTCCAGCTTCAACCAGTGGAAGCGCTACGAGCCGGGCCGAAGCACGTTGATGAAGGCCGAGCTCGAACGCATTGCATCGGTGCCCGGGATCTCGAAGGATGTAGCCGAGATCGTCGAACGAGCCTTGGAGAGATAGCGAGCATGTCCTCGGATTCCATGATTCTCACCGTTGCCAACCGCCTGGCCCGGCACCCTCCTTTCGATCGGCTTGCGCCTGAGCTCCTCGACCGCCTCGCGCGCGGGATTCGCATTCGGTACTTGGAGGTCGACGAGGTCGTTTTCGAGGAAGGCGACCCCGCCAAGCCCGAGTTCTACGTAGTGGTGAAGGGCGAAGTAGCCGTCACTCAGCAGCTCGACGGGGAGACCGTGCTCGTCGACGTGTGCGATGACGGCGACATCTTCGGGGTGCGGGCATTGCTTGCCGATAGGCCGTACGCCGCGCGCACGCAGGCCAAGGACGACACTCTCTTGTACGTGCTCTCGAAGAAGGCGCTCGAAGAGCTGCTTCGCGATGAGCCCAGGGTGGCCAGGTTCTTCGCGGCCGACTTCGCGGCGGATTTGCCCGCGCCGCGCGATCGCAATCGGCTCGAGGCAGTGCGCGACGCGCGGCGCCACGAACGGGCGGGGAACACCGGTGACGATGTTCGTCGCGTGGACCCCGTGCGCGACGTGCTGACTTGCGACCCCAACACGAGCATCCGCCAAGCCGCGTCGCTGATGAGCGGGCGCAATGTCGGCTCGATCCTGATCGTCGACGAAGAGCGGCGGCCGATCGGCATCGTGACTGACTCGGACCTCCGCTCGAAGGTTGTCGGACAAGGGCGGGACGTTTCTGGGCTCATCTCAGAGATCATGAGCTCTCCGGTACTCACAGTTGACGATCAGACCACGCTGTCCTCGCTGATCGCGACCGTGATGAGGAAGCATCTTCACCATTTCGCCGTGACCGAGGATGGGACTGCCGAGACTCGCGTGACCGGCATCGTGTCGGAACACGACATTCTCAAGACGCAGGGCAGCCATCCCACGGTGATCCTCTCGGAGATGAGTCGGGCCAAGACCAGGGAGCGGCTGCGAGCGCTCCGTGATCAGGCCGAGGAGCTGCTGCGACGGTACCTCGAAGACGAAGTGGGGATGGGGTTCTTGTCGAATATGATCTCGGAGATCAACGACACGCTAATCCGGCGCGCGATCCTCTTGTCGCTCGAGGAGCTGGCCGAGCGGGGCATGGAGCCGCCCGTTTCGTTTTGTTGGTTGGCGCTCGGTAGCGAGGGCCGTGAAGAGCAGCTTCTTCGCACCGACCAGGATAACGCCATCCTCTATGCCGACCCGGGCGAAGACGACGGGGTGGCGGAGCGGTTCTTTCTCGAGCTGGGAAAGCTCGTGGTCGACATTCTGGTGGAAGCCGGTTTCGAGCGCTGCCCGGGCGATATCATGGCCAGCAACCCAAAATGGAACCAACCGCTCGCTTCGTGGAAGCGCTGCTTCTCGGGGTGGATCAACGAGCCGGAAAACATCGCGGTGATGCACACCAACATCTTCTTCGACTTCCGCCCGGTGTACGGGGACAACGCGCTCGCCGCCGAGCTCAAGGGTCACATCTTCGAGCGGATCAAGATCGACCGCTCCTTTCTCGGGTTCTTTGCAAAGAACGCCACGCGAAACCCTCCGCCGTTGAGCTTCTTTCGCAACATGATGATCGAGCGCGGCGGCGAGCACCGTGACGCATTCGACATCAAGGCCCGGGCGATGATGCCTCTGGCCGATGCTGCGCGAGTCCTTGTGTACGACCTCGGTATCGACATCTACGGAAGCACCGCCGAGCGCTGGCAGCGTATCGGGGAAACCCATGAGAAACTCGCGCGGCTCTCCGGCGAGGCGGGGATGGCCTACGAGATCTTGATGCGCGTCCGAGCCCTCGAAGGCCTCACAAGGGGAGATTCAGGGCGATACGTACACATCAAGGAGCTCAACAAGCTCGAGCGGCAAACGCTGAAGAACACTTTCTCGGTGGTGAAGGACGTGCAGTTGATGTTGACGTCGAGATACCGAACCGATTTCATACGCTGAGGTGCACTTGCTCCCGGACTTCCTCAAACGTTTGATGGGCGGAGGCTCTCTGGCAGCCCAGCCGGAGTCGTGGCCCGAGCCGCTCCGTGACTACATGTCGAAGCGGAGCAGGGTGCCCAGGGACAAAGCGTTGAGTGACGTCCGGTTCGTCGTGTTCGACAGCGAAACCACGGGGCTCGACCTCACGAAGAACCGCCTTCTGTCGATTGCAGGCGTGGGGATGAACGGATCGGAGGTTCGGCTCGACGACACGTTCGGCGCCATGGTCACTCAGACCGACGTCGGTGGCTCCGACGCTGCGGTGATCCACGGCTTGATCTCCAACGACCTTGCGGATGGGCTCCCCGAAGACGAAGCGGCGTCTCGTTTCCTGGCGTTTGCCGGTGACGCGGTGCTCGTCGCGCACCACGCGGCGTTCGACATGCGCATGCTTCAAAAGGCCATCGCCGCACACCGAGGCGCCAAAGTCTGGAGCCCATCTGTCGATACCGCACAGCTCGCGCAGCGCGTCGAGGACGGGCCCATGACATCGAACCAGGCGCGGGGCGCGGACCCACGTAGCGCCTACCAACTCGACACCCTCGTCGAGCGCTACGGCATCGATATCCCAGAGCGCCATACCGCTGCTGGAGACGCCCTCGCCACCGCGCTCCTGTTTCAAAGGCTTCTCAAAAAAGCCGAACGCCGCGGCATCCGAACGCTCGGCGACTTACTCGCCCGCTGAGCGGCCGAGCCCGCGCAGGACCTGCGTTTCAGGGACTATGAATGCAGAACCTGCGCGTCAGCATTGACTGGAATAGCCCTAAAACCCGAGGAATTTGGCTGGCACACGATATGCATCCTCCGGGTGTGACTCGATTGCGGGGGTGTGCACAGCGGCAAGCACTCGCGTTCCAGGGAGGTTGTGATGCGTTCTCTGTTTATGTTTGTGTTGTGTGTCTGTGCCTTGGGCGCGGCTTCGATTGGCTGTGGTGAGGACACCAATGGCGGCGCTGGAGCGGCGGGCTCAGGTGGCTCAGCGGGAGATGGCGGTTCAGCCGGTGACGGCGGCTCAGCCGGTGATGGCGGCTCAGCGGGAGATGGCGGTTCAGCGGGCGACGGCGGCTCAGCGGGAGATGGCGGTTCAGCCGGTGACGGCGGAGCAGGCGGCGACGGCGGCTCAGCTGGTGATGGCGGAGCAGGCGGCGACGGCGGCGCGGGCGGCGGCATTGCCCCGGTTGTCGAGAAGGTCGAGTGGACGTGGGTGCAGCCTTGCACCTTCGGGGCGCCGGGACAGGTCGAGGTGACGATCACTGCGACCGACGCGGATACACCTGCGCCGCAGCTGACCTACTCGGGCGACATCGATAGCGGTCAGTGCACCAGCATCACCGACCGTGTGACGACCCTGGACTGCGATGGCCACGGGGGACTGCGAGGCGGCCCCGCGACCGCGACGGATCCACAGGGCAACGAGGGCAGTCTCTTCTTTGCGTTCGACCCCTGCCTGGACGGCTCGATCTGCGAGGGCGTGGCGGTCTGTCCCTAACTAGCCAACCGGGACGCAGTGCTCGAGCTCCACGAGGGCTTCTTCCAGGTGGTCGATCAAACGCTGTGCGCTCGGCACCGAGCGGCGGCATGCCACGATGCCGACGTCGAGGCTGTCCCCGACGCTCGTGACGGTGATGTTCAGCGCCTGGCCGTGCGTCACGATTGACAAGGGGTACATTCCCTCGAGCGGGGCGCCGTTCCAATAGAGCTTCTCGCTCGGGCCGGGAACGTTCGACACCGTGACGTTGAAGGTCGGGCGTGTTCTTCCGGAAAGCCGCAGCAAGTGCGGAACCAGGACGGGCAGCGCCACGACGCTGGTAAAGATCGGAATCTCGGCGCTGTTCATCCCTTTGAGGAGGCGTTTGGCCTCTCCCATCGAGTTCTGGATGGCGCGTAGGCGATCGAGCGGGTCGCCGAGCTCGGTGGCCAGCGTTGCAAACACGACCGAGAACGAGTTGCCCTCCATGTCCCCGTCGGCTGGGCGGAATGAGACCGGGGTCATGGCGGTAAGGGGCTGCTCGGGCAGCGCGTCTTGGCCGAGGAGGTATCGTCGCAGAGCGCCGCCCGACATCGCGAGCACGATGTCGTTGAGCGTGGCGTCGAGCGCCTTGGCCACCTTTCGGATACGCGGCAGCGACCAGGACTGCGCGACGAGACGACGCGAGCCAGTGACCCTCCCGTTCAGGATGGTGAGCGGGGTTTGAAAGGGCGCGATCATCCCGTGCTTGTCACGCTGTCGGACCGCGGACGCGAACTTGAGCACGCCCCCCAACGCTCCGGCCGCCGCAGCCATTGCACCCGCTGAATCCGCTGGCGGTACGCTCTGACGGCGCGGGCGAGGCGTGTTCCAGGGAGCGGGCATGGCGCGCTCATCTGGGTCGCTGCTCAGGCAAGAGCGCAGCACTCGCATGGCCCCGACGCCGTCGATCATTGCGTGATGCGTCTTCACGTAGAGCGCGAACCGGTCGTCCTCGACGCCCTCGATGATGTGCGCTTCCCAGAGCGGACGGTCCCGATGCAAGCGCGTG
>JAFDFW010000143.1 GCA_019309605.1 Deltaproteobacteria bacterium
AAGCTTGGAAAATGAAGATCGCGATACTCGGCTCCACGGGATTCCTCGGGAAGGTGCTGCTCGAGAAGGCCTTGAACGCGGGCTATCAAGTGAGAACGCTCGTGAGAAACCAAGGCTACCCGATCGTTCCCTCCGGAGCTTCGAAGGATTGCGAGACGCAAGATCCTGTTCCTTCACGACGCTGCTGAGCTCCGTGACCTTCGAATTCCCCCGGGCAACAAGCTCGAAGCACTACGAGGTAATCGGAAAGGCTCGCATTCGATTCGAATCAACGATCAGTGGCGGGTGGTGTTCGTATGGAAGGGCAGCGACGCATACGAGGTCGAGGTAGTCGACTATCATCGGTAGAGGAGAAGACAATGCCTAAGAAAGTGAGGGAACCCAAGAACCCTTTTCACCCAGGAGAGATCCTGCTCGAGGAATTCTTGCAGCCGATGGAGATGACTCAGACCGCGTTTGCAGAGCAAGTAGGGTGGACTCGCGCACGGCTCAACGAGCTCATCCGGGGCGAACGCGGAGTCACCGCCGACGCGGCACTCGATTTGGCGAAGGCACTGGGAACTTCGGCCAAACTCTGGATGAACCTGCAGGCTACCTACGACTTGGACCAGGCCAGAAAACGACGTAACGCGGCCTAAGACCGACGCCCACCGCCGAGACCCTGGACCAACGGAGTTGGCGCAGTCTTCAGGGCTGGTAGTGATAGATGAGCGCCGTAGAGCCCCCCTCACCGAGCTGTTGCCCAACCGCCCAAACGTCGGTTGACGACGTTCCGTGCACAGCAAGAAACAGGCGTAAGTAAGGTGCACCGATTCGTTGGTGTGCCACCTGCGTCCAAGAGCCTCCGTCGTAGTGGGCGATGGCTCCGGCGCTGCCGGCAGCCCATAGATCGTCTGGAGCCGGCCCCCACACCGCCGCCAAGTCACCGACGAAGTCAAACGTCTCGATGGTCTGCCAGCTTGCGCCGTCGAAATGACTCATCTCGGAACTATCGGTCATCACCCAGACATCGCTCGCGCCCGTTCCCCACACCTGGCCATCGCCGCCGCCTGCATCGAGGTCGATCTCAGTCCAATCCGATCCATCGTAGTGAATCAGATCAAAGGTCGAGAGTGCGTAGATGTCGCTGGGCCCAGATCCCCAAATGGAGCTCTTAAAGGAGGAGCCAGCGATGGTTCGTCCCCACACTATGCCGTCATAGTGAGCAACGATAGCGTCGTCGCCTACCGCCCAAACATCGGTCTGAGACGACGCCCAAACATCGGTTATTCCATCCAGTCCCGTCGGCGTCGACACATCCATCGCCGTGAACGTCGCGCCGTCGTAGAACAAGATGTCATCGCCAGCGCACAGCCACACCTCAGTTGGCGACAACGCGAAGATGCACAGGAGCCCGCCGCTGCTACCGGACTCGAGCGTGGTCCAGCTGTCGCCGTCATAGCGTTGCACGGTCGCGCTGCCGTCGATGAACCAAACGTCGGTCTGAGAAAATGCCCAGACGTCGATCACCGACATCAAGTCCGGAGCGCCAGGGGCGGGCTTCCAATCATCGCCGGCACCACCGCCGCACGCTGTGACGAGAACTAGGCTGACCCAAAGGGTGCGCATCCAAGCTTGGCCTATTCGGTGATGTCGTCGCAAGGTGAGCCGAGTTGGTCGAAGCAGAGGTTTCTCGCCGTCCGCGTCGGGACCCCGGAGCAGGCGTTGTATACTTCCTTGCAGCCGTCGAACACCGGCCCCTCTGGGCAGGTCCCGCACACCTCTTCGACGCCCGGTTCGCCACCACAGGCGGCCACCAGAACGAGCAGCCCAACCACTAAGATTCGAATCAAGATCAACATAGTCCCCCCACCACACAGGCTCATGGATCGAACAGGCGTCGTCAAAGTCGGCTGAATTTCGCAGGATTAATGGTCAGCAGGGGGTTCCGATAAAGCGCGGCTCTCAGTCCTGAGACGCTCGACGTCGGCGACAGCCGGCGCTCGAGTGGTAGTGGAGGCGGTGGGAATCGAACCGCTGGCTGTTCACCTGGTTCAGACTATTCTCGAACGGTTTCGCGGACAGGTATCGAGGAGAACACGTCCAAAGAACACGAAGAAAACGCGTTCCCGGGCAAGCTTGCGCGGCCGTTGGAACAGTTCACTGTCTGTCCCAATGCCAAAGCGATTGTGGCGCAGAGCTCACCTTTTGAACTTTGCGGCCGCGTCAGTCACCCCAGACTTCAATGAGTCCCAAGCAGATTCAACGCCCTCCTTGATCGACTCCCAGGCGTCTTCACCGGCCGCTGCAATCTCCGACAGCTTCGCCTTGCCTTCTTCGATGTTGCGTTCAAGCACCTTGATTTGCCGGTTGATGTCCAATTGGACATCTGCGCTGACCCCTGACGACTTGGCCTTGAGCTTATCGACCTCTGCCTTCCACTCATCTAACCGAGCTTGCATCTTCTGCTGATAGAGTTCTTTGTCGTTCATGGCATTCTCCTTCTTTTGTTTGGATCTCATGGGCAGTGGCATCGATCGTGGCTATCCGGCCGCTGCAGATCCAGTTGCGGCCTTGTCTTGTGGGGTTCGCACGAGCAGCTCGGCGATCCCTTGCTCGATCCCATCTGCCAACACATCGATGTCCGGTACAGTTTCCCAATCGCCGGTGATGCCGAAGTTGAGCTGGCCCGCGTAGGAAAAAATCGCAATCCCGATCCGCACCCAACCTGCGAGGGGGACGTACGGATACGCGGCCACCATCCGCCGACCGGCTGCGTACATTGGACGCTGTGGACCGGGCACGTTGGTCGTGACGGTCTGGACTGAGCGTTGGGGTATGCGGGCGGATAAACGCCCGCCTAGGGCAAGCAGCAGTGGAGGCGTAAATCCCTGGAGCGACGTCAGAGCTTCTGCGGCGACCGCCTGCTTGTGTTCTTTGAGGCCCTTCATCTGCTCCCCGATTGAGGCCAATCGGGCCACTGGGTCGACCAGACCGACGGGAAGCTCCGCAAACATCGCCGACACGCGATTGTTGTGCGTCCCTCGTTCGCTCTCGGTCCGAACCGAGACGGGCACTAGCGTTCGCACGACTAAGTTGTCGACAGGCTCTCCACGCGAAATCAGAAGATCGCGAAAGCCCTTGGTGATGACGGAGAGCACGACGTCATTGACTGTCCCTCCGTGCGCGGCACGGATTTGCTTGACCTTGTCGAGCGTGGTCTCCGCCCAGGTCCAGCGACGATGGGGTCCGATCGGTCCGTTCAGGGACGACTCTACCTCCTTGCCCACAAACGAGGAAAACGTGCCGAACCCTGTCGCAAGGTCGTGCACGCGCTTCGCGATCTTACGTGGCGTGCGCAAGGCGGCGCGAGCCGTGCGCAGTTGCTCGTAGGGGCTCACGCTGCGACGGAAGAGCGCGTTGCGGACGAGGTCAAGGCCGGTCGGCTGAGGCTCGGGAACCCAGGCTTCGGGTTCCTCGCGTTCTGGCGTCGGCGACGAGTCCATGACGACGGCGAGGAGGTCGGTGCCCGACACGCCGTCGACCATGCAATGATGGGTCTTCGACAAGATCGCCCAGCGTCCGCCTTGTAGCCCCTCCGCCACCCAGATCTCCCACAGCGGTTTGTGTCGGTCGAGCTGCTGGGCCATGACACGCCCCACGAGGTGGCGAAGCTCTTCATCGCCGCCGGGCGACGGCAGGGCGGTATGCCGGACGTGGTACTGGATGTTGAAGTGGGGGTCGTCGACCCACACGGGGCGGCCAGCCGTAAGGGGCACGAAGTGCACCCGCTGCCGATAGCGGGGGACCTTGTGCAGCTTCGACGCGATCATCTCGATGACGTCCTCGTAAGGAGGCGGGGGCCCTTCGAAGATCGCGACCGACGCGATGTGCATGTGATTGACGTCGTTTTCGATGTGGAGAAACGAGGCGTCGAGTGGGCTCATTCGATCCATGGGACCTCCTCCGAGCAAGCAACCCTAACACCGACTGACCTGAGTCGGTGAGGGTAGTGATACCAACCGACGCTGTGGCGGCTTGTGAGAATTAGCCAAGATCTGATGTGTAAGTCGGGCTATGTTCAGCCCCTCGAGGAGGCGCGGATTCGACAGATGGGTCTCGGCAGCATCGCCGAAGTGACTGTTGACCTAGAGTGACAACCCACATGCTCCGGACTGGGTGTCTGTACCTCCACAGCGTGGTCCGCCGCCGTGATATAAGCTGGGCAGCTTGCCTGCGATGCCCTCAATTCCCCGCGACAGGATCACGATGTCTACTGCCGAAACCCATTGGTTCAAAGACAACGCCCTCTCAATTGGCCGCACCCCGCTCGTGCGGCTCAATCGCATCACCGACGGCGCTCCTGCGACGGTGCTCGCAAAGATCGAGGGGCGCAACCCAGCGTACTCAGTCAAGTGCCGCATTGGGGCCGCGATGGTGTGGGACGCAGAAGAGCGCGGTTTGCTTGGGCCCGGGAAAGAAATCGTAGAGCCCACAAGTGGCAACACGGGCATCGCGCTCGCATTTGTGGCCGCCGCACGCGGTTATCCACTTACGCTCACCATGCCTGAAACCATGAGCGTCGAGCGGCGCAAGCTGCTCACGGCCTTTGGTGCCAAGCTAGTGCTCACCGAAGGCCCCAAGGGTATGGGCGGCGCAATCGCCAAAGCCGAAGAGATCGCGGCCAGCGACCCTGCGCACTACGTGCTGCTTCAGCAGTTCAAGAACCCAGCGAATCCGGCGATTCACGAGACCACCACCGGCCCGGAAATCTGGGACGACACAGCAGGCGCCATCGACATCTTGATCTCGGGAGTTGGCACCGGCGGCACCATCACGGGCGTGTCGCGGTACATTAAGAACACCCGGCAAAAGTCCATCTTGTCGGTGGCCGTAGAACCAGCCGACAGTCCTGTGCTCACGCAAAAACGCGCAGGGCAAGCGCTCAAGCCCGGCCCTCACAAGATTCAGGGTATCGGCGCGGGCTTCGTGCCCGACGTACTCGACCTATCGGTGGTTGACCTCATCGAGCAAGTCACCAACGACGAAGCCATTGCCTACACCCGTCGCTTGACGCGAGAAGAGGGCATTTTGTCAGGCATTTCGTGCGGTGCAGCGGTGGCCGTGGCCGCGCGTCTGGCCAAGCGTCGCGAGCATCGAGGCAAGACATTCGTGGTGGTGCTGCCCGACTCCGGCGAGCGATACTTGAGCACCGTGCTTTTCGAGGGCGTGTTCGACGACAAGGGCCTCGCCAAATGAGCAGAGATTCGCGCAGCGCAGGGTCACTCGCGCGAGGCCTTGGTCCAGATCATCGCGGACCTGGGCGCAGTGTTGAAGAGACGGCCTTGATGGTGCCCGAAGAGCGACTACGACTCTCCTAGCCCATCGGGCTCATGTTGAGAGCCCAATTGCGCAGAACTAATCGTTAGGTCGCGCGCGCGGTTCACGGTCGAGCTCGGGACGAAGACCCGACGCGAGGACGATGCAGTTTTGGTGTCTGCCAAAACTGCGCCTTGCCCCAACAAAGTTTGGTCCCGTTTGCCACCCGAGATCAAAGCGAAATGATCTCGGATGCTTATCAGTGGAGGCGGTGGGAATCGAACCGTCGTCAGAGCACCGTGTTTCGCACGATTCAATAGCGATTACGCAGGAACGTCTCGATGCCGGGACCCCGCTAGAACGCAGTGAATCTGGGTTGCGGGATCCGCTTGGGACACGTGTCCCAAACTCGCGCCACGCGAATGCGTTGTTGGTGCCTGTGCGCCGCGCTTGGGGGGTGCTGCGCGTGGTCTGAAGGCAAACGCTCAGCGTCAGCCGCCCGGCGACAGCGAAAGCAGCAACGCGCCGTACACCGTGGCCGCTGGGGCGAAGGCGAC
>JAFDFW010000830.1 GCA_019309605.1 Deltaproteobacteria bacterium
CGGAAGTGAGCACCGACGCCGACGCCGCCAAGCGCCTGTGGGAACTGTCGGAAGAGCTTACTGGGGTCACTGCGCCATCTCTGGCGTGAGCGCGGGCAGCGGAGCTCCGGGAGACAGGGCTGTTGTCTATCGACCTTCGGGGGACGGCACCGAGGGACGGCGCAGTGTGCCCCCTACCCCGTAGCTTGTGACGCTTGCCCAGCTTTCGGGTTATGAGGACGCGCGAGCGGTCTTGCTCGTGTTGTGTGGTGTGCTTCTACCACGTTTTGTGGGCGTTGTGTCTTGATGATCTTGCAGCCCTTGCTCGGTTAGACCGTTCTGTGGCCCCAGATTGGCCCCAACTACGGCTGCACCTCAAACGCTCCCGAGCTACCGAAACCAGATCGATCGGTCAACTCTACGAGCCCGTCGAGTAATCGTCACTTGTAGCAAAGCCAGTTGCGGGTCGGGTCGATGGCAGTACAAAGCGATTGGAACGGGCTACACGAACCCACCCCGCAGCTTTCGCACGCGTGCCGTAGGCTCACCCATCTGTCGACCCTCGTCCCGATTGAGCGGCACAATCCGTCCTCTCGGCAAACACCGCGGAGATCTCCATGAAGCAAGGACGCATCAGTCAGACGGCGCTCAAGGTGGCGCTCGGTCTCATCACGCTGAGTGTGAAGGACGACTGGTCGCAACGGCTTCCGCCCGACCTCGTGGCGATCACCGAACGCCTCCTCCTTGCGTCCGGCTCGCCCGGCTACGGGCCAGGTCTCATGCGGATGTCCAAGCAGCGCTGGATGATCCGCGTGTACCAGTTCCAGGACCGCATGATGCCCGGGCAGTGGGAGGGCTTCGGGCATCGCAAGGTGTTCATGAACCAGCAGGTGGAGGCCGCGATCGAGCAGGGCGCGCGACAGGTGCTCGTCCTGGGCGCCGGCTTCGACACCCTCTGCCTCAGGCTCGCGCCGAAGTACCCCGAGGTGCGGTTCGTCGAGATCGACCACCCGTCCACGTCGGTGGCGAAGGCCCGGGGCATCGAGAAGGTCGGGCAGCCCGAGAACATGATCCAGATCGCCGCGGATCTCGGCGAGCGTTCCCTGCCGAAGGTGCTCTCGGAGGACGGCCACTGGGACGCCTCACAGCGCTCGGTGATCGTGGCCGAGGGCCTGTTCCAGTACCTCACGGACGAAGAGGTCCGAGGTCTCCTGACGGATGCGGCCGCGTGCGCCTCGCCGGGGAGCCGGATCGCGTTCTCGCATGCGATCCCCGGCGATCGGAAGCTCCTCTCGGCGCTCGTGCGCCTCATCTCGGAGCCGTGGAAGTCCGAGGTTCGCAGCGAGGACCTTCCGAGCTACGTCGACGGAACGGGGTGGGCGATGATCTCGGACGTCGACGACGACGCGGAGCACGGCGTCGAACGCTACGGCGTTGCCGAGTGGGCCTGAGAGGCGCCTTACCGGGGCGCCCCTCAAAAGCCCGGCTTCGGCCGGGCTTTTTCTTTTTGCCGGCGTGCTAGACTAACCGCATGGCAGAGGCGAAGTGGACGACCCCGAAGCAAGCCGCGCTCGATGAAGGCCGCTACTGGCTGACTCGACCCGTCGCCGAACGGATTGCTGCGATGGAACAGATCCGCAAGCGCGTGTACAAGGGGTACGGTGGAGCTTCCAAACGAATGGCTCGAGTTTTTGAGCTTACTCCAGCGCCACGACGCTAAGTTCGTCATCGTCGGGGCATACGCGATGGCCGTCCACGGTCGCCCCCGCGCGTCGCAGGACATCGACATTCTCATTGAGCCCAGTGCGGAGAACTCCGAGCGTGTCGCGCAGGCTCTCGACGAGTTCGGCTATCCAGAACTCGCGAAGGAGTCGGTCGAGGCCTTCACCAAGACGCCCCGGATGGCTTCGCTGGGTGTTCCGCCTCTCCGGATCGACATCATGAACTACATCGACGGCACATCATGAACTACATCGACGGCATGCACCTCGAGTCTGACACGGAAACTGCCTCGAACGTCGCCATGCCATCTTGCGCATCAGCGACGACTCCGTTGGTTATCTCAATCGCGCCACCGGGTCTTCGAGCCGGCACCCACCAGGCCGAGGTCCAACAGGACAGTCACCACGACCAGCACGAGATGCATCCCGTCGACCGAGCCGTTGCTGTTGATGGCGAATGCGTAGGCGAGCGTCGTGAGCGGCATGAAGAAGAAGCCCAGCAGCGGCCAGAGGGTCGTTTCGTAGGCTCTCCCGATGTAATCGCTGAATAGGACGACCAAGAGGATG
>JAFDFW010000831.1 GCA_019309605.1 Deltaproteobacteria bacterium
GCCTTCTCGGCGTGCCGAGCGACGGGCGAGTCCGCGACGCGCTGATGTTCACCGGCGTTCACATCTTGGCGCCAGAGGCCTTCGCTGGGATGCCGGAATCGGGCTGCATCATCCGCACGGCGTACCGACGCTGGGTGGACACTGGCGCGCCCGTCCTCGGCATCATCGACGAATCGCCCTGGGCGGATCTCGGAACTGTCTCAGAGTACCACCGCCTGAACCTAGAACTCGCCTCAGGTTTGTTTGCCTGGCCTGGAGTCGAGCCCCTTGACGGATGCATCCTGCCAGCCTCGGTCGAGCCTTCCGCGAACATCCGCCAGAGCGTCGTCGGCGCCGATGTGGAAGTGGGGCCGGGCGTCACCCTGGATCGGTGCGTCGTCTGGCCCGGCACCACGGTGGCCCGCTCCGCAACCCGCGCGGTGATCACGCCGGAGCACCGAATCGAAGTTAGCTGAGACCCATCACCTTGGTGAGCACCACGGTGATGTTGTCGGGACCGCCCGCCTCGTTCGCGCTGTCGATCAGCTTGTTGGACACCGGGCCGCACAAACCGTCGCTACAAAGCACGTAGATGTCCCCGATTTCAGGACGGTCGAGCACGGTGTCGACCTTCACGGTGGACTTCATCCCGAGCGCTCGCACGATCACGTTCTTGAGAGGGAAGTTTTCGATCTCCTCTTCGGAGAGCCGCTTCATCTTGATGTAGTCGTTGAGAAGCGAGTGGTCCGCCGTGAGCTGCTCCATCTTTCCGTCACGGACGCGGTACACGCGGCTGTCGCCCACGTGCGCGATCAACACGCCGTCCTCGACGACCAGAATGCCGACCACCGTCGTGCCCATACTGTGCATCTGGGGATCTTTTTGAGCCGCTTCGTAGATGCGCAGGTTCGCAAGCTTGATGCCCGTGATCAGCCGGTTCTCTTCGTAGCCCCGCGCCTTGTCCATCTTGTACGGCCAAGTCGCTTCGGGATCGGAGCTGGTCGCGCGAAAGAACTCACGCAGGGTGTCGATGGCCATGCCGGCCGCAACCTCGCCCGAGGCGTGTCCGCCCATCCCGTCGGCCACCACATAGAGGTTGTCCTCCTCGGCCAGCATGAAGCTGTCCTCGTTGTGGGTGCGCTTCATCCCCACATGCGTATCGCCGATGGCCAAGACCCGAGCCCGTGACATGTTCCCCTTCGAATCTCCCTGGAATACGAGATTAGCGACCCGGCGACGGCCAAGTCAACGAAAGCGGCCTATACTCGCCCGAACGTGTCGAGTGACCCTGAAAACGAGCTCGCGTCGGTCATTGCGAGCGCTCGGGAGCTTCTGCATTGGGAGGAGACCCTCGGCGGCACGGGATTTCCAGCGCCAAAGGCTGCCTCGCCGCTTCAGACGCCCCTAGGTGAGCCAGAGGCGCATGAGGGCGACGAGGACACCGTGGCTCGGCTCCAGGTGCTCGCCGACGAAGCTGCAGAATGCGCCCGCTGCGAGCTGAGCCGGGGCCGAACCAAGAGCGTCTTTGCCCGAGGGACCCCCGATACCGACCTGGTCTTCGTGGGCGAAGGCCCGGGGTTTCACGAGGACCAAGAAGGCCTCCCATTCGTCGGCCGAGCCGGCCAACTACTCGACCGCATGGTCGCAGCGATGGGCTACGCCCGCGACCACGTCTACATCTGCAACATCGTGAAGTGCCGCCCCCCGGACAACCGAACCCCACTCCCCACCGAAGCCGCAGCCTGCGCCCACTACTTGGTCCCACAACTCGACCTGGTGCAGCCGAAGGTAATCGTCGCGCTAGGCCGCTGCGCGGCAGAGAACCTAAACGTCGTCCCTCCCGCCGGAAGGTGGCGCGGGATCTGGGGCGAGTGGCGAGGCATCCCGGTCATGCCCACCTATCACCCGGCCTTCTTATTGCGGAGCCCGCAGTTTAAGAAGCCGGTCTGGGAAGATCTGCAGGAGGTCTTGCGGGTACTCAATCGCAAGGCGCCGAATCGCTGACGCTGAACCTACTTCCGGTGACAAGTCCCGAACGCCCGCTGGTCGTCGTACCGGGAGCTTCCGTTGGTCTCCGCCTGCTCTGTCATGTCGGGTCCCACGCTGAGCATCCTGGGCGGCTGCGGATCCACATCGGTCCACACCGAGCACTGTAGCCAGTAGTCGCAGTCGTTCTCGACGTACACGATGTGCCGGTAGTGCGAGCCCATCTTGTCGGCCTCGGCCCAGAAGCTGTAGCAGCTTCGCGCGGCGGCTTCTGAGGGCTCGAGAGAGGCGGCGACGCCCAGGACGAACGCTGCAGTCAAAACAAGTCCGACG
>JAFDFW010000832.1 GCA_019309605.1 Deltaproteobacteria bacterium
CTGGCCTCCGCGCGGCGGGGCATGTTCTTCGGAAGCTCGCGCGCACTCAGAGACGCAGGGCGAACAGCCACCACTGCAATTCTGTTGCGAGGTGCTCTTACCGCCGGGGAGCCGATCGTTCAACAAGCACATCCGATCGGCGGCAAAGAGCTCGACAGTGTCCTTGCGCTCGCGGCCGCCGCAGAAAGAGCCGCGGACGACCATCCCGTCGCCCGGGCCATCCAGCGCTACGCCGACGAGCACGGGCATGCCGCCGCGGCAGTTCGCAAGGAGCGGGTGCATGCAGGTCTCGGCGTGACCGCCGTGACCTCTCACGGTGTCCCCGTCGTCGTAGGCCGGCGGCAACTCCTGCTCGACGAAGGCATTAGCGTGGCCACTGCCGACAGTGACGCCACCCACATCGAGAGCGAAGGGCTGACCCCGATCTTCATCGCGATCGACGGCCGCCTCGAGGCGCTGGTGGCCATCCTCGACCCGGTCCATGTCGGCGCCCGGGACGCGGTGCAGCGCATCACCGACCTGCCCTGCGACGTGGTCATCCTGTCCGGAGACGACCGGCGCACCGTGGAGCGCATCGCTGCTCAGCTCGGCGCGCCACGGGTCAAGGCCCCTCTGCTGCCACATGAGCGCGTGACCGAAGTACGGGCTCTCCGTGAGACAGGCGGCATCACAGCGACCATCGGGCGCGGCGGCCGAAGACGACGCGGTGCTGGCCGCGGCAGATGTCCCGATCTCCCTTCGGCTAGTCGGCTCGGCTCTGGAGGAGCGCGGCGTGGTGGTCGCGAGTCACGACGTTCGCGACGCCGCAGGCGCACTCTGGATCGCCCGAGCGGTCCGGCGGGCAACGTGGCGAGGCATCGGCTCCTGTGTCCTAGCCACGGCGATCATCGTGCTCGGCGTTGCATTCGGTTGGATGACGCCCGTCATCGCTGCGCTATGGGGCCTTGCGACCGAGGCGTGGGCCCTTCGTGCTGGCTCCCGCCTGCTTCGCCGTGTAGATCTCCGGGTGCCGATGCAGCAATAGCGGAGAAGGAACGATGAGTGACAAGGCATGGGGCGGCCGGTTCGAGCAAGAGCTGGACGCGATCGCAGCTAGATTCAGCGCAAGCGTGGACGTCGACGGCCGCCTGTGGCCGCAGGATATCGACGGCTCGATCGCACATGTGCGCATGCTTGCCGACCAGAACATCTTGTCTGCCAAGGACGTCAAACAGATCGTCGCTGGCCTAGAAACGATCCGCGGGTCGATCGAGCGTGGCGAGTTCCAGTGGGACGACAGCAAAGAAGACGTCCACATGAATATCGAGTCCGCTTTGACGACCGCGATCGGCGAGGCGGGCGGCCGTCTCCACACCGGGCGAAGCCGCAATGACCAAGTCGCGACCGACATGCGGCTCTGGACACGGCAAGCCTGCGATTCGGTCGTGGCCGACATCGACGGCTTGCTCGAGGTCCTGGCCGACAAGGCCGACGGCCACCTAGACTTTCTGATGCCTGGGTACACCCATCTGCAACGCGCGCAGCCGGTGAGGCTGGCCCACCACCTCTTGGCCTGGGCCGAGATGCTCGATCGGGATCGAGGCCGACTCGTCGACGCTGCGAAGCGCATGAACGAATCCCCCCTCGGAGCTGCGGCCCTCGCGGGCACGACGTTTCCGGTCGACCGAGCGGCAACCGCCAAGGCACTCGGCTTCGACCAGCCCATGCGCAACTCACTCGACGCGGTCAGCAGTCGAGACTTTCTGCTCGAGTCCGTCAGCGCACTCGCGATTTGCTCCGTGCACCTGTCGCGGATCGCGGAGGAGCTCGTGCTCTGGTCGAGCCAGGAGTTCGCGTTCGTGCAGATGAGCGACGCCTTCACCACCGGCTCGTCGATCATGCCGCAGAAGAAGAACCCGGACATGCCGGAGCTCGTGCGTGGCAAGACGGGTCGCGTCGTCGGCTCGCTCGTCAATCTGTTGGTGATGCTCAAAGGGCTCCCGCTCGCCTACAACCGAGACCTCCAAGAGGACAAGGCGCCGGTCTTCGAGGCGTTCGACACGGTCCAGGACTGTTTGGCGGTGCTCAGCGGCGCCATCGGCTCGGCGACGTTCGACAAGGGCCGGATGGCGGATGCGCTGCGATCCGGCTTCCTGGACGCGACCGAGGTCGCCGACTGGCTCGCCTTGCGTGGCATTCCCTTCCGAGATGCCCATCACGTAGCGGGCAAGCTCGTTCACCGGGCCGTGCAGGAGGGCAAGACGCTTTCCGATCTCCCACTCGAAGCCTACAAGGCCGCCCACGATGCATTCGATGACACGATCTTTCTCGCCCTGAACATGGAAACGGCGGTCGAGCGACGGGACGTCCTCGGTGGGCCGGCGCGCGGACGCGTGGCGGCCGCCATTGCCGAGCTTCGGGGTCGACTCCAGGCGCGACGCGGCGCATAACGGTCGGCCATGTCCAACGTGCACATCCCGGAATCGCCCTGGTTCTCATATCGAGACGGGGCGCTCCTGTGCGAAGAGGTTCCTCGACGAGGCATACCGCTCGATCGACCAAGCCTTGTCCTTTGCACCGCACTTGATCGCCTACGCGGTCAAGGCCAACGGCAATCTATCGGTGCTCGCTCGCCTCGCTTCCCAAGGATGTGGCGCGGACATCGTGTCCGTCGGCGAAATGCAGCGCGCCCTCAAGGCGGGGTTCCCACCCGAGCGCATCGTGTACAGCGGGGTCGGCAAGCGGCGCGAGGAAATCGCCGCGGCCGCCGAGGCTGGCATTCGCGCGCTGCACGTCGAGAACCTTCAGGAGCTCGATGTCGTCGAGAGCGTGGCACAGGAACTCGGCCGTCCGCTGGCGATTGGTTTGCGCGTCAACCCAGACGTCGACGCAAAGACCCACCCTTACATCGCGACGGGCCTTCGTGAATCGAAGTTCGGTCTCGCGATTCCCGTCGCCGAGTCGAGCATTCCCCGCATCCTGCAGAGCCCGCATTTGGA
>JAFDFW010000833.1 GCA_019309605.1 Deltaproteobacteria bacterium
GCCGAGCCACGCGATCATCGCCTGGAACCAGCCCGTGCCGTGCATCAGCGGCGGGCTGATGAGGGAGCGGTAGCGCATGCCCGGCTCCTTCACGAACGCGCGGTAGGCCTCTTCGGTCTCAGGCGTGGCGCCGATGCCGCCGCCCCCGAAGCGAGTGAAAATGTCGGCCTGGCGCCACATCACGCCCTTGGGCATGCCGGTGGTGCCTCCGGTGTAGACGAACAGCAAATCGTCGGGGCTCCGCTCGACGTCCGGCGCGGGCCGATCGGTCTCCGCGGTGGCTTCGTAGGACGCGGAGTTGGGTATCGACGACTTGTCGTACTCGCCACTCTCTTCCACGACGAGGACGCCGACGACCTGTGGAAGGTCGGGCAGCACCTCCTCGAGCAGTGGAGCGAAGTCCTCGTGCACCACCACGATTTCGGCGTCCGAGTTGTCGAGCAGGTAGCGCAGCTCTTGGGCCTGGTAGCGGTAGTTCACGTTGAGAGGAACCAAGGAGGCCTTGAACGCCGCGTAGACGGATTCCATGTAGGCCGGGTGGTTGTAGGTGTAGACGGCCACCTTGCCTTGGTGGGTGGCGCCGCACTCGATCATCCACGCCGAGATGTTTCTGGCGCGGCGTTCGACTTGGCTCCAGGACAGGCGTCGGTCGCCCTGGATCACACTGTCTTCGTCAGCGCGGATTTCAGCGACGATGTCGAGGGAGTATGCGAGGTTTCCAAAGGTCATTGCAGTGTTCCTTACTACTCGTGCGGTAGGCGCATCTTCATCATGTCGATCCCGGCGCCGCCATCCACCGCGAAAACCTGCCCCGTCACATAGGAGGCCGCATCGCTCGCGAGGAAGAGCGCGGCGTTGGCGATGTCGCGTTTCGCGCCGACGTAACCCAACGGGTTGGTGCCTCCGCCAGCCATCTTCTTTGCCGTGTCGGCGAACCGGGCTACCCCCTCGGTGTCGGCCATGGCCCCTGGCGCGATCGCGTTGACGCGGATGCCATAGGGACCGAACTCGACGGCGCAGGTGCGGGTCAGCGAATCGACACCCGCCTTGGCCGCCGCAACGTGAGCCTGCATGCTCACCCCGAGGTTCTGAAACGGCGCGCTGATGTTGACGACGTGTCCTCCGTGCTCCTTGAGATACGCCTCGAACGCGGCCTTCGTCACGTTGTAGGTTCCTCGGAGATCGATGTCGACGATGGTCTTGAAGCCGTTGTAGGAGAGCCCGGTGATCGGCGCCGGGAAGTTGCCCGCGGCGTTGTTGACTACGATGTCGAGCCGCCCGTGTCGGTCCATCACCTCCGCGACGACATGCTCCACCTGCTCAGGCTCGCGTATGTCGCAGGCCACCCACATGCAGTCCAGACCCTCGCTCTGAAGCTCGTGGCAGGCCGCCTCGAGATTCTCTTGCTTGCGGCTGGCGATGCACACGCGAGCCCCGTGCTGCCCGAAGGCCCGCGCAATCTCCTTGCCGAGGCCAGTCGCGCCGCCCGTGACGAGCGCGACCCTGCTGGCCAGGATGTCATCGCGAAACGCACTCATCTGGCGCTCCGAATTCTCAGTGCGTCGATCAGCTCGTTTCGCAGATCGCGGGGATCGATCACCCGGTCGTAGCCGATGTTGTCGGCGGCCGCCCAAGCGCCGGACTGGAGCTTGCCCATGCGTTCGCTGTCCGCGTCCGAGGCCTTCGAAGCAGCGGCACCCCCCTTTGCGGGCAAGCCGCCGAGGGAGATACCGGTGAACGCTAGCGTCAGAGTCTGCTGGTCGAACGGGTTCATGGCCATGAGAGAGCTACCGAAACCGAACGCCTTGCGCAGAGTGACGTGCACCTTGGGCGCGCGGATCGCGCGCTGGGCGAGGTACATCCCCGCTGCCGCCCTGAGCGTTCCCACTCGTTCCGCCTCGGGTCCGGGCATCACACCCGGGGTGTCGGACCGGCCTCCGATCCGTGCGAACGCCGTGACGATCGATCCTCCGTAGAGAGGCTGGACCTCCAGCAGAGATCCCGCGTCGACGACTTGCTCGAGCACCAGGCGGATATCGTACCCCCGCCGATGATTCGCCGGAATCGTGTCGAGGATGCTGTCCAGACGCCGCGCGTCGGTGTCGGAGCCGGCGGGCACCTCAGGGTGCGGGGCGCCGGCATGCTGGGGCAAGTAGGAAAGAAAGCGACGCGCCATGCTGAGGGCTTCGTCCTCGTCCGCGGCGAGGTTGTGGGCCACCCCGCTTTCCACAGTGTGTGTGCGGGCGGCTCCAAGCTCCTCCGGGGTGACCTGGATGCCGAGCGAGCCAAGGACCACCGGCGGACCGGCGGCAAAGAGCGATGCGCCCTCGGTCATGAT
>JAFDFW010000144.1 GCA_019309605.1 Deltaproteobacteria bacterium
GGCGGAGTCTCGGTAGCTGCTCCAGGCGTGTTGGCGTTGCATGCGGGCTTGGTCGAGCGACTGCGCGTAGTCCTTCCACAGGCTTTGCGGCACCGTGGGCGGGATGGGTGAATATCGGTGCGCTGTGTGCCGCGCCGCTTCCAGATGCTGCGAGGAAGCGGGCTGGAAGTCACCGAGTTGCTTGCACAGCCGAGGCTTGCTGAACTCGCGACCGAGGGACGAAGCCTTCACACGAACGCCCCGCTCGGCATCCTCGAACACGAGCCCGTTGCCATGCAGGCGAAGCACCACGCCAAAGCGACCGCAGACGCCGTGTACCTCGTCCCAGCTTCGTAACGGCGTTGCTCGAAGAGCAGGAGCGAGCGTCTTTCGGGCCCAACGCGCGAAACTGTCGACCCCTTGGTGTGCTTCGGAGTCGGCGGCCCTCCGGGGTAGCTTCTCTCGCTCCCTTGCCATGGCCCGAAGTGGCGTCAGCTCGAGCTCGGCCTCGAGGGCGCGCCCTGCGGCGAAGAGCTTTTGATGATCCCAGGCTGGAGAGTGGATGCGAAAGGTCTCCGGGTGGATCTTGTTGATCGCCACATGCACGTGTTCGTGGTCTTTGTCGTTGTGGCGCGCGGCAATGTATTGGTGCTCGGAGAACCCTAGAGTGTCCACGAGGCTTTCGACCACATGCCTGAGCTCCTTCATGTCGAGGCTTCGGTCTTCCGGATGGAGTGAGATGACGAGGTGGTAAGTGCGGTCGCTACCGGCGCTGGTGCCGGATGATCATGGCTGCCCCGCCAAACGCTCCACCGCCCGACAGACTTAGCGGATGGTGGCGAGGAGCTCGCGGGGAACTACACCTACGCCGGCGATCAAGCCAAGGACGAAATCGCGATTAAGGCGAAGTCGGACGCCGCTACGGCCGACATGGGCAGCATGGTCGTGAAGCGGGCGCGGCCGGCGCTCGAGTCGAGCACCCGTGTTCCCGAACGGCTGATCATCACGCGGCAAGGCGGGAACCTGACGTTCAAAGCCGACGACCACGTCGTCACCGTCCCTGAGAACGGGACTGCCGCCAGGGTCCTCTACGCGCGCGCCAATCAGCCCCGGTGACGAACGAGCGCGAAGTCAAAGGGTGATCAAATCGCCAAGGCGCTCGACGATCTCGTCTCGCTTGCTCGCAGCCAAATCTTTGTCGAGCGAGGCCATCACGAGCTGAGCCGTCGGACCGTCGAGGGAAGACCGGAGCAATCCCAAGAACTTTGGCGGCGCAACGAGAACTCGCTCTGGCTCAGCGACGCGCGGCTCGGGTCACCGCTGTTTTTGCGGAAAGAGCGGCCAGGACGGTCGGAAGCCATGTCCCGATCCCGTGCTCGACCCTCGGGGTGCTCGACCTCCTCGATGAGCTCTAGCCCCGTTCCGCGACCGCGGTTCTCGAAGAATCGAGCCCCCGCCTCGTGAGCGACTACAATCCATGTGCTGGTCATCATCTGTCCTCCCTAGTTGCAACTCAGGTTATGTCGCGCGATGGGCGGCGCGGACAGCCTCTTTGAATTCGCTATGCCCTGAGGAACACCCCGCGCCGCTTAATCCTCAATGCCGTGTTGCTCAAGGAAGTTCTGGGGAATCGACGCCGTCATGCGTCCTACCAAGGCGTAATAGAAAAGCTGCGTGCCTTCCATCGAAAGGCGGTGACGGTAAAGCTCGAGATGGTAGATATCGAGGTACTTTGAGAAGATCAGTTCGCGGACAAGACGCGAAAAACCGGTTTGCTCTTCGGAATCGAGAAACGTCTCTTTGATGTTAAAAGCCAGCCAACCCTTGGTCCGCAGAAGCTTCATGGCATTGAAAAAAGCTCGGGGTGGAATGTCGCCAAAGCCGAGAGCGGCGACGCACGTCAGACAATCAAAAGACCACTCCTGAAGGTCTTCCAGCATGTCAGTGTCCAGTTGTCCGAAGTCAGCCACGTAATAATCGTCGTAGACCTCGGACCGGTCGCGGTAAGCCGCATCACGGGCCTCCGGAATGATATCCGCGCCGACCAGCCGAGCGACTCCGTCCTGTTTGAGCACCTCGCCCATCATTCCGTTACCGGCCCCCAGATCGAGCACTCGCAGTTCGTTGACCGGCTCGCGGACTGTGTTGAGGGCACGCTTGAGAAGATCGGCAACCTTAACTGGGGAGTTGCACTTGAGGCGATCGTAGAAGAGTTGCTCGTATAAGCCGGGCCGCTTGTAGATTTCGGCGTAATCATGGAACCGAAAACGACGATTCTTGCCGTTTTCGACCAGACTGAAGAAGACTTCGTCTTGTCCCAGACGCCTAGAGCTTAGAGGCGGAAATTTAAGTCGATATCGCTGTGGCATGCGTGTACCTACTCACAACCTCGTCCAGGCACAACCGCTGACGTTTCCGCGCTCGAGGTCAAGCTCGCCTACCCTGACGCCCCTTGGAGGGAAGATCATCGACGCCGACATAGGCGCGGTCACGGCTCCTTCAGTCCTCAGCGGACGTCCCGAGAGCTAGTGAAAAGACGCAACCGGGACGAGATACCCTGGAAGCAAGCGACGTGGCGATGATGTCTCACGCGCGTACTTTGCACGGCTTGATGTCGTAGTAGATGTCCCGTTTGGCCCCGCCAAAGGTGACCGCACCGGGACACGAACGCACCAACTTTCGTGAATCCACCTCGATGACGTTGAAGAACTCGACGCACGAGGAACAGACACTTTCGTTGCCCGTGACGCTGTATGCAACCTGCTCGCCGTCCACCTCGGTCGTGACCTGTTTTGACAGGAAGTTGGCGTGGTTGGCCCGGTGCCCCAACCAGTGCTTCTTGAGGTTGTCGCCGATGCCCCAGAATCGGTTGAAGATGAAAAGCATCTTGACCATCACGGCTTCTTTCGAGCGGACTTTTTCCCATCGATCGGGCTTCTGAGACTGATACTCCTCGGACGACACGATGGTGTTCAGCACCTCGGCCGTGGGCAGACTCTCGGGGGCGAAGTCCGACTCGGACATTTCCGAGTCGAGGTAATCGTCGAGAGCCTCGGGCAGCCGGTGATCGCTCATGAGCATGTACTGGCCGCGACGATCCGAATGGCGATACCACGATCCTTGCCGCACACAGAGGCGGCTCCATACCTCAGGAGGTGCGTACACCAGGTTCTTCCCCCGTGCGCGGAGAACCTGGCACGGCGTCATGCGAGTCGCCTCGAGCCGGTAGCCAGCCTCGGAAAGGAGCTTCTTCGAAGATTCGAAATCCCCTTCGCTGAACCAGTAGAGATGCCTTTTCTCGTTTTCGCTGTAATCCATGACGACTCCTTACGAACCTTCTGACCACACGCCCTGCTTCGGCGGGGCGTTGTGTTGTTTGGGGCCCGAGGCTGACGGCCACAATCGTGGGATGACCTTTGGCACATTCTGGCGATATGTAACATAGCGCTGGCCGAACCGGCGAACGAGGTCGCGTTCTTCGAAGAAGAGGCCGACGAACATGTACGCTGTCATGGCGGTCGCGAACACGCAGTGCCCGACCGTCATGACTGGCGCTGCCCAGATGCCGATCAGGATGCCGAGCTGAATCGGGTGCCGAACCACGCGGTAGATCCATGGCGTGCGGAACTCGAGGTCGGGCACGGGGCGGCTCCGGAACGCACTCCATGCCTGCGTCAGGCCGAACAAGTGGAAGTGGTTGAGCGCGAAAGTGGCACCGACGAGGATGAGCCAGCCGACCGCTTGGATGCCGAGGATGGTATAGACGGCTGCAGGGCGGTCAAAGCGCCAGATCTCCGTTGTCATCGGCGACCAGAACAGGTAGGCGGCGATGAGGCAGGCGACGGTCGCTAGCACAAAGGTGGCGCGCTCCGCCGGCTCTGGAATGATCTTCGTCCAGGCTTGCTTGAACGACCGGCGTGCCATGACGCTGTGTTGCAACCCGAAGAGCAAGACGAGTCCGAGATTAATGGCGATGGCAGCCGCCCAGGGCCGCGACGTGCCGGAGTTGATCGTCGGGACGATCGGGACGTCGTTGAGGAACAACACCAGCCAAACGAAGCTGACGTGGAACAAGAGGTAGCAGAGGACCCCGTAGACCAAAGTGGCCCATCGCGCTGAGGTCGACATGGTGGCGGCGGGGCTGGCGTCTTCTAGATCGAGATGAGTCATGGCGTTCTCCTTGCATTGGAGGCGCTAGAGCGCGTCGCGCACCCTGCTAGGAGGCTCCTGGCGGGATCAAACTCGCCAGTTAACGCCGCTTTTCGGCTCGTAGCAGCAGAAGGCGCCGGTACGCACCGCGTCGGCGAAATGCTCCCCCGCGGCAGGGTGGGCCTCGGCAATGCGCTGGATACTCTCGCGGATTCGTGCGCTGACTGCTTTGCGCGCTCGCTCGCTTGGGTCCTTGAGCTTGCGACTTCGGCCGCCGAGCCCGGTCGCTGCGCGGAGCTCCGCGAGGATCGCATCGCCCTCTTGTTCGAGGCGCTCGATCCTGCCGAGGTCGTTGAACGAGCGAGCCTCTTCCAAATCTTCTTCGATCGCCTGCACCCGCGCCCGGAACTCGCTTCGCGCTCGCTCGTCGAGCATCTCATCGCTGCCAACCGGCGCCGCAGCGGCTTCCGCTCCGTGCATGAGCGACGCAGCAGCGATTTCTGCGCCGGGATTCGCTAGGAGTGTGGCCAGGTCAGCGAGCCCCTTGCTGTGTTTGAGAAGCGCCTGCGCCTCTTCGAACGATAGCATCCACACCTCGCCCCGCCGGACGAGCGCGTTCTCGTTCGCGGCCGTCGCTTGGGAGACGCCAACCGTCCTGGCGGTGGGGCCGGTGCCCAGGAACTCGAAGATTTGTTCCAGTAGTGCTGCCCTGTCTCCTTCCCATGGGGCATGTGCCGCACCGTCGAGCGGCACAAAGGAGGCATCCGGGAGATTCGCGGCGAGCTCACGCCCTGCGTCAAAGCGGATCGCGCTGTCGTGGTGCCGATGCGTCACTAAACACGGGGCCACAACCCCGGACGCTATCGCTGCGACGTCGGCAGAATACGTCAGCATCAGTAGTTGTGCTGCCGTTTCGCTGCTTGCCGAGTCGCGCTGCATGCGGCTGGTTCGTCGAAGCTCTTCCGGCGAATGGTCCGGTGTGAAGATCGAAGCCAATGTTTTGGAACCGAGGCCCCAGCTTGCACGAACGAGCCCAAGCATGGCCTCTTGGACTTCGGGTTTACAGATCGTGCAACCGCGAAGATAGGAACCGTGCAAAATGAGGTTCCGAACCCTGGACGGCTTCTGTGCCGCGTAGGTGATCGCAGTCGGACCGCCGCACGACACGCCAAAGAGCGTGACCTTATCGAGCCCAAGATGGTCGATGAGGGACCCCATGTGTTCGACTTCGCGGTCAACCGTGATGTCTTTCGGATCGCGGTCCCGATCACTCAGGCCCACGCCAATGCGATCGTAGCGAACCACGAGGTGATGCTGCGCAAGAGCACTGAAGAACTCCTGAAAGGGTCCGTGCTCCCAGTCCTTTTCGACGTGGCTGATCCACCAAGCCGGAAAGACGATGGCCGGCCCGTCACCGTCGAGGGCATACGCGAGCCGTTTGCCATCTGGGGTGCTGCAGAATCGGATGCTGGGCACGTCGGAATCCTACCTTTCATGCCCCTATTACACAATCTCTGCCCCGCCATACGTTAGCTGGCGGTCGCTCGATCGGTTCTAGCGCCACTTGGGTAGAGCGTTGCTCACAACACCACAACCAAGGCGTGAATCATGAAACCCGCAGTATCCACGACAGACTCCAATCCGACAGAATCTCTCAATCGCCGCCGCCTCGAACGCATCCGGACCTACCGCAAGCATCCGGAGTGCGCGATGATTCAAGATGGAGCCCGCACGGGGAAAGCCCGCTACGCACCGAGTGATCCACTGCACAGCGAAGTCGAGCTGGGTCTCGGCTATGGCCTGAAAGTCCCCGTCGGAGTTCATCGCGCGCTTGGTGGTCTGCACGACTTTCCGAATCCGGGCGATATACTGTGTTCCGCGCTGGCTGCCTGCGCAGATTCGACGCTCCGTCAGATCGCAGGGCAGCTCGACGTCGAGATTATGAGGCTCGCGGTCACCGTTGCGGGGGACGTCGACGTGCGCGGTACCCTCTGTGTGTCCAAAGAGGCCCCTGTCGCGTTTCAGCAAATGAACGTCCGAGTGGATCTAGAGCTCGCACCGGGAACCATGCCGAAACTCGAAGCCAAGCTATTGGCTGCCGCAGAGCATTGCTGCGTGGTGCTCCAAACCCTTCGAAATGGTGTTCCCGTGACGCTCGAACTCTCTTAGCCCGTCGGGCTCATGCTGAGTGCCCATGTCAGGTGACGGGAAAAAAGCAGGGCCCACGGGAATTTTGCGTGTCGCTGTGGATACGCCTCTCTTGAGCCACGTGCTATGCGTGACCGCATGGCTGGCTCGCTGGTGACACTCGACATGGATTGCTCCGTCGCGACGCTCACGATGGATGATGGCAAGCGCAATGCGCTGTCGCCGGCAATGTTCGACGAAATCTACGCGGCTATCCACGCTGGCACGGGCCTAACCCCCCCGATTCTGGCGGACTGCACCGAGCCCTCGTCCGAAGGAAGCAACTTCCTGGACGTCCTTCCCGCTTGGATGTTGATACACCCGTAGGTCAAACTCCGGCATCACCGCCAAGATGTGATCGAAGATGTCCGATTGGATGTCCTCGTACGCCACCCAGCGTTTGTCGCCGCTGAACACATAGATCTCGATCGGCAAACCGTCAGCGGCCGGTGGCAGCTGGCGCACTAGAAAAGTCATGTCTTGGTTGATCATCGGATGGTTTCGAAGATACGAGACTAGGTAAGCTCGGAACGTCCCGAGGTTCGTCATGCGCCGGCCGTTGACGTTCAGGTCGTCGATCTTGCGAAACCGATCGATCATGTCCTGCGTGCAGAACTCGACACTGTTCATGTCGATTTGGATCGCGCGTTTGATGCGCCGCCCTCCGGATTCGCTCATCCCGCGCCAATTCTTGAAGCTATCGGTAATGATCGCATAGGACGGGATCGACGTGTGTAGTCGGGCATCTCGATCCAATCTCCCTTGCGAAGCAGATCGTTCGATGCGATTTGAATGCCGGCGACGAAACCGAGCAGCGAGTCCTTGTAGACGATCGCCAGTACCGCGGTCATCGCTCCAAGTCCGCCTAGCAAGACAGTCGGCGATTGATCGATGAGAAGCGCGATGATGATGATCAAACCGATAAACCACATCGCGATGTTCGTCGCTTGGACCAACACGCGCATCGGG
>JAFDFW010000834.1 GCA_019309605.1 Deltaproteobacteria bacterium
ACTTCGATGGCGAGGTCTTCGGCGAGCGTCTTCCCTACGATGATTCCCGGCAACGCACCGACCGGCTCCTGCGCCTCCCCTTGGGAAAGGCCGGCTTCCCACTCCAGGTCATCAGGCAGCGCGAACTCGTCGTCGTCGAGCCCGTCGAGCATCGCCTCGATGTCGCCCGGCTTGGCCACCTTCCCGATGTTCGGCCGCCGCGCACGCCGCTCAGCCTCACGCTGGGCCTCCCGCCGCTCCGTCTCTTCTTCCCAAAAGGTCTTTCGTCGAGTGGGCTCGCCATCACCCGGCAAACCGTCGGCTTGTGGACCACTTTCTACATCAGTCCCGTCACCGTTCTTGACCTCTTCAAGAGGCGGGCTGTCCCCTTTTCCTGGTTTGCCGTCGCGGATGTCACGGAGCCATTGCCAGTCTTCGTCGGGCTTGGGTTGGGAGATGGAGGTGGGGACGGAGCCTGGACGGCGGAGGCCTTCTAGATTGCCGGCGACCATTTGCTGGGGGAGGTCTAGGACAGTCTGGAGGCCTTTGGGGGTAACCCCTTTCACCAAGACCACGGCGCGGCGTTCGCCCTTGGTGAGCATCATTTCGTTGATCGAGAAGGGGGCGATGCCGGCGACTTCGGGCATGTCGCCGACCGTGGCGAGGACGTCTCGGTAGTCCCGAAACTCGCGGCCGTACTTCAGGACCAGAACGTGTGCGTTGACGCCGAGCACCTTGTCGCGAAAGGCCCTTTCGAAGCCCGTGGTGATCGACAGGACCGCTAGCAGCGCTGCAACCCCGAGGGCGACACCGATAATCGAGATCAGGGTGATCATCGAGACGGTCGCGCGCTTCCTCGAGCGCAGGTAGCGGACCCCAATCTGAAAGCTGTAGCTCACGCCCCCTCCCCCTATCACGCAGGCCAGCAAACGGCGATCCGCCACACAGGCGGGGGCGAAGCCCCGTGGGCGACGCGAAGCGTGGCCTTTACGGGGGAACTTGCCCGCTAGGGGCCGACTCACTAGGGTTCGTTAGATGAAGCGGATTTGGCCCCTCGCGATAAGCATTGGGCTGCTGGTAGCGTGCCATCAGCAGACGAACGTGCGGCGCGAAGTGTGGCCCCCGTCGAGTGAGCCGCAGCCGGCCGTGGCCGTGGCTCCGGCGCCACCGCCGAAGGTCCTCGACCCGGTCATCGTCGAGCTCTCCGAGAAGTCGACCGTGATGCAGGTCCGCAAGCAACTCGACAAGGACAAGCCCAGCAAGGCGCGCGAGCTCGCTGAAGCCGCTCTACCGAGCGCTGGGGCTCGAGACAAAGGCCGCCTCCACTGGTTGGCGGCCAGCGCCGCGCTCGACGAGGGCTACAACAGCATCGCGCTCGCTCACCTCGACACGCTCGGCACCTTCAACCATCCGCTTGCGCGTTGGGCCAAGCTCAAGCGCGCCTCGCTTCTCGAGCGCAAGGACCCGGTGACGGCGGCGCAGATCGTTGCATCGTTGACCGACAACTGGGCGGGTGGCGATCGTGCGCGATCGATCGAGACACGTACCGGCGGCTCGAGCAAATCCGGTGCACACCTCGAGATCCGCTTGGACGGCAAACCCCCGGCGTTGACGAGCCAGCAAAGCGTGCGTCCCCGCATGCAACAAAGCCTCGACAAGGCCGATTCGCTCTACAACGCGAAACGCTATCGCGAAGCCGAGCGGCTGTTCGGAAAACTGATCAAGCACCTCAAAACGGGTTCCGTCGTGTGGTGCAAGGCCCGATACAAGCAAGGCCGCGCCCTCTTGCAAGACCGCGAACGAACGCGCGGCGCCCCCGTCATGCGTGAGGTTGCCGACAAGTGCACCAAAATCGATGCCGATACACGCGCTTGGGCGCGCTACTACGCCGCTCGCGCCTACGGTCGAATCGGCCAGTGGGACGAATCGATTCGGCAGTACGAAAGGTCCAACTGCGCGGCGGTAACTACGACGGCGCCTACGACCGCTTCGACGAGCTCGTGACGCGCGGCGGTGACGAGCGGCTCGAAGGCATCACGGGGCGCGCGAACTACTGGCGCGCCCGCACGCTTTTCATGATGGGTCGGCGGATCGACGCCGTCGAAGCCTACGAAGAAATCGTCCAACGTTGGCCGCTACGCTACTACGCACAGCAAGCACTTTGGCGTCTCGGCGAAATCATGCCCCAGCGCGCGAAGGCGATTCTCAAAGACATGCGCGCGGGCGATGAGCCAACGCGAATGGTGTTTGCCTGGCGCGACGAGTTCGACGACCCAGCCTTCGACCGCATGGTCGAGCTGCTGGCGGTCAACGAGGTGACGTACGCCTCGTCCGAGATGTCGAGCCTCCACATGCTCGGCAGCCAGGTCGATCCCGAGATGGCCGTGGTGGGTGCCGTGCTGCTCCAGCACGCGGGGGCGCAGACCCGGCTGAGCAGGGTCATTCGTGCGCACTTCGAGGACTTCGAGGGCCTGCTGCCCAAGGGCGAAGGCAAGTTGATCTGGGAAGCCACCTACCCACAGGCGTTCTCACCGCTGATCGAGGATGTTGCCCGCGAAGAAGGGATCCCACCGTCGTTCGTCCGCGCGATCGCACGCGAGGAGAGCTCCTTCGACCCCGAGGTCGTGTCCTGGGCCAAGGCCTACGGGCTGGTTCAGCTCATCATGCCCACCGCAAAGCGCTTCGCCACCGAGGTCGGCGAGAGGGCCACCCCGCGCACGCTCAAGAAGCCCTCGGTCAACCTCAAGATCGGCGCGCGTTACATGGCTTGGCTCTGGGACCGCTTGAACGAGAACCCTGCCCTCGTGCCCTCGGCATACAACGCTGGCGAGGGTGCGGTCCGCCGCTGGCTCCGGGAAGACGCCGCGCGCCCCCTCGACGTGTTCATCGAGGAGATTCCCTACGACGAGACGCGCCGCTACACGCGCCGTGTATTGCAGACCTACGGCGTGTATCAGTGGCTCGCGGACGAGCAGCTCCCGGAACTCCGCCTGCCCGGGACGAACGGGCCGCAGCGGTTCAGTACGCGCTGACGGGACGGTCTACGCGACCACGGTCGGCAGGAGCGTGGCTTCGGTGTCCGGCTGCCGATGCGGAAGCAGAGCAGCTTCGAGCTCGTTGGCGGCCTCACGCAGGTTCCGCGTAAACACGTCCAAGTCGGGCATGACCGCAGGCGAGGAGGTCGGGCTGATCGACAGCACGCCGTTGTAACTGAGCACTGTGATGAGCAACCCCATCCCGTCGACCAGCGGGGCCATCCCCATGGTCGCCAGAAGCTTGTGCCCGGCCATGTACATGTCGACGTTGAACACGGGGTTGTGCATCTCGGAGACACGAAACCGGGAGTAGAGGCGGAGGACGCGATTGGCCAAGCCGAACGGAACGAAATCCCACAGATCGACGAAAGCTCGCGTCGCGCCCGCCTTCTCGAACGCCTTGCCGCCCTGGGTATGCGCCTTGATGACGTTCAGCCGTTCGACGGGGTCGGCGACGTCGGTCGCGATGTCGAGAAACATCGCAGAGACCTTGTTCCCCATCTTCCCGCGCTCGTCGGCTCCGCGCGTCGAGACGGGGATCATGGCGATCAGCGGCTTCTCGGGAAGCTCGTTCTTTTCATCTAGATAGCGGCGAAGCGCGCCCGCGCAGATCGCGACCACGACGTCGTTCAAGGTACATCCGGCGACCTTCCGAATCGCCTTGACCCGATCGAGATCGAGTAGCGCCGTATTCCAAATCCGCTGCCCCGTGATCGTGCGATTGATCGACGTTGGGGGCGCGGTCATTGGAACTGGAGGCACCTCGACTCCCTTGTCCCGGACCTTGGCTGCAGCGCGCAGAGCGTCGCTAATCTCGCCAGCCACCCTCTTGATCTCGCTGGGCTTGCCCATGATCTTGCGAGCGGTGTGCGAGAGCACCTCGAACTCGTTGGGCATCGGCGCAACGGTGCGAGGCGGCGGTGCGTGAACAGCCACGGGCTCCTTGGTCAGGTCGAGCAGGACGCCCATCATGTCGGCGCCGGAAAGACCATCGATCGCGGCGTGGTGCACTTTGTTGATCACTGCTACCGAGCCGGGCGGCACTTGAGGAATGTGGTCGAGGCCTTCGACCAGCGTCATTTCCCAAAGAGGCCGGCTGCGGTCCAAGGGCACGCTGAAGATACGGGCGGCGAGACCACGAAGCTCTTTCCAGCTACCGGGACTCGGAAGAGCCGCACGGAAGCTCTGGAAGTTCATCGAGCCCTCGAACACCAAGACGCTCCCCAGGTGCATGGGTTGGTGAGCGTCCTCGAGATAGAGGAATGAAGAATCGAGTCCTGTCAGAGGCTGCATCAGACGAGTAGCCTACACCCGGAGGCAGCCTGATCTCCAGCGCTTCTCAAGACTCGTCGAATGTGCGGTCGAGGTCCTTCAAAAGGCGCTTTTGCTCGCGGGACAAACGCTTGGGCACCT